>NZ_JBXASU010000041.1:0-66725 GCF_058809705.1 Cupriavidus sp. MPR-AND1C
GTAAGCTAAAAGACCGAAGTCTTCCGCATCCGCTATCAAGCGCCCACACTTATCGGTTGTTTGTTTGTTAAAGAACTGGCCGCGGTTCGCTTTGCTTACCGCGTCACTGCGTTTGCTGCAGCGGAGAAACGAGACTATAAAGAATTATCTGCGTTTCATCAATACTTTTTTAATCTTTTCTTGCTCGGGAAAGTTTCGCTATGCGGATTACTCACCTTCCCCACTAGCAGCCCCCGCGAACTCTTCCGCCCTGCCCCTGAAGCTGAGCCTCATGCCGCGAGGGGAGCGAATACTAAGTCGTTCGCGCAACGCTGGCAAGTTTTTTCCAAGATTTTTTGCCCCAAGCTTTGTCGCCGCGGGATGAAGATCACCGCAGAGCACTTGTGCAATGACGATGGGGATACCACCAGCCTGCCGGGCGGATTCCGGCCAGAGCCGAACGGCGCGGACCCCCGAGCTGAACATATTGTATGCAATAATAGAATGCAATTACATGGTTTGACGCCCGCCATTCTGGCCAAGGCCAGGCGGATTCATAGATCTGGAGACAACATGACATTCAGCACCCCCGGCATGACATCACAACATGTAGCCGCTCTTGAGCCGATCGAGAACTACCTGCAAGCCCACATCACCGGCGATGCCGAATACATGCGCAAGGCGTTCCACCCGGATGCCAGGATCATCTCGTTTCGCGAGGGAAAGCTGCACGCCTTGACCCTCGATGAGTTTTCCGCGCGCTTCCAGGGCCAGCCTGCGGCAGATGAAGCACAACGCAAGCGCTACATCACGCATTTCGACGTCACCGGCAACGCCGGCACTGCCAAGGTCGTGCTGGAGTATCCGGAAGTGACCTTCACGGACTACATGACGCTCCTGGAAATCGACGGCGTCTGGAAGATCGCCAACAAGACGTTCAGCGCAGCGCCGCCGAAAAAATAGCCAGGCAGAACCGCGCAGGGCACGGCGCCCGGTGGGCGCTGGCCCGCCTCCTGATGCGCCAAAATCTGGCGATGACGCGGAGAAATTAATTTAAAATCAATGAGTTGAAGGAAAATCGAGTTCGCCGGACCGCGTCCTTCGGATGCAAAATCTGGCGCATCCGCCCTTTGCCAGCAGCACTGAACCCCAGCGCCATTCTTGGCCGATGCTGCTCGGTGCGGAACGGCAACATACCTCGGAAATTCACATGTGCCGAATGCGTCGCCCCCCCCTTCCCGAGGCGGGGCGACGGCATGGCCGCATGCTTGCCCCGCGCCCCGCCGCCGTCAGATCGCCGACGGATGCTGTGCCAGCGGCGTGACCTGGATGGTCATATAGGGAAACAGCGGCAGCGACGACAGCAGCGCGTGCAGTTCATCGTTGCTCTCCACGTCGAAGAGGCTGACATTGGCGTAGCGGCCGACGACGCGCCATAGGTGGGACCACTTCCCGGACTTCTGGATCTCGATGGCGCGCGCCTTCTCGGCTGCCTTGATGGCGTCGACCTGCTCGGCCGGCAGGGAGTCGGGAATGTTCACGTCCATCTGCACGTGGTAAAGCATGGTGTCTCCTTGAAGGATGGTTGCGGGACGGGCACGACCGCGCGGTGCGCCGGCCGGGACCCGCCGGGTGGGGATCGTGGGGGCCGGCCCGGCTCAGCCCGCGCCGTCGCCGCCGACCGTTTCGGTACGAAAGGGCTTGAGCCGGCCGATGAAGGTCTTGCCGTGCTCGAACCAGGCCTTGCGGATGTCGCTGGCCAGATAGGCGGCGTAGGCCGCTTCGTTCTCGAACCAGCATTCGCCGACGGCGTCGACGTGGCCGATGTCAAAGAAGGGCACATGGGTGTCGGTGGGCTGCTCGGCGATGAGGCGGACCTCGTACTTGTGCAGACCCGGGATGGCGTGCGACATGTCGTAGTGGCGCCGGCATTCGGCGCGGAAGGTGGCATCGGACATGCCTTCAGGCTTCACCAGCAGGTACAGCATGCGGATCATCGCGTCTCCTCTCGGTATGGATCAGTTCTATGTGGCGTGCGCTTGCCGGCGCCGCGCATCAACCATGCGCCCGTACGGGCTCGGCCCGCGGTGCCGCGGCATGGGCATCGTGAGCATCGGCGTGGCCACCGTCCGCCGCGCCGATGTGCTCGATGGCAATGCCTCGCGTCTCGGGCAGCAGCAGGATGCCGAACACGGCGATGGCATAGGCCACCAGGCAGAAGGCGCCCATGGCGTTGGCGAGGCCGATGTGGGTGGACAACACGCCGACGCCGACGACGGAGCCGGCGCCCACCGACTTGCCGACGTTGTAGGCGAAACCCATGCAGGTAGTGCGCACGTGGGTGGGGAACATCTCGCTCAGGAAAGGCCCCAGCGCAGCAAACATGCCGATCGCGGAAAAGCCTACCAGGAAGCCGAGCACGGCCGCCAGCACCGGGTTCAGCGGCAGCAGCATGTAGCTGGCGGTGACGATCCACGCGCACACGGCCAGGCCGATCAGCGTGGGGCGCCGGCCGATGCGGTCGGCCAGGTCCGCGGCCACGGCGAAGCCGCAGAACGAGCCGAAAGACATGATGAATACGGTGACGATCATCGAGGACGCGGCCACCTGGCGCTGGGCGAGCAGCGAGGGCAACCAGATCAGGATGGCATAGCAGCCGGCCTGCAGGCCGATCACCAGTATGCTGGAGAGGATCAGTGAGCGCGCGTACTGGCGGCTGAACACCGAGGCCAGCGAAGCACGCGCCATGCGGCTCTGCCTGGCGCGCTCGAACATGGGCGAGTCCTTGATGTGGCGGCGGATGAAAAGCACGATCGAGGCCGGGATTACCCCACTCCAGAAGGCCACTCGCCAGGCCAGGTCATGCGGCAGCCAGGCCAGCAGCGCGGTGGCCACCACCACCGCCAGCGCCCAGCCCAGGGCGAAGCCGGATTGCACGAAGCCCATGGCCTTGCCGCGGTGCTTGGGGTCGATCACCTCGGCCATCAGCGCGGCGCCGACGGCCCATTCGCCGCCGAAGCCCAGACCTTGCAGCGTGCGCGCGACCAGCAGCTGGTTGTACGACTGCGCGAAGCCGGCAAGCACGCCGAAGAATGTGAACCAGACGATGGCGAACACCAGGATGCGCGCGCGGCCGTAGCGGTCGCTGAGGATGCCGGCGCCCCAGCCGCCGATGGCGGTGACGACCAGCGCCACGGTGCCAAGGACACCCACTTCGGCCTTGCCCAGGCCCCACGCCGCGGTCAGCGCGGGCAGCAGGAAGCTGAACATCTGCATGTCGAAGGAATCCAGCGCCCAGCCGGAATAGCAGGCCCAGAACGTCTTCTTCTGCTGGGCATTCCCAGCCTTGTACCAACCTGTCATTGTCGTCTCCTGTTTGTTCTGACTGTTCTACTGACTCTTCTGTCTGGTCTTGGTCCTGCTATCACGCGCGCCACCCGGCGCTCAGGCGTACTCGGCCATGACCATGTTCGTGAAGTCGAGCGCCACGTCGGTGACCGACTGCAGCGCTTGCGACGACATGTCGCCGACGATCTCGATGACCGACACCCCTTGCGGGCCGATAGCGAAGGTGCCAAGTTCGGTGTACACGCGGCTCACGCATGCCATTCCGGTAAGCGGGTAGCTGCACTGGCGGCGCAGCTTGCTCGTCCCGTCCTTGGTCAGGTGGTCCATCATCACGAACACCTGCTTGGCGCCGATGGCCAGGTCCATGGCGCCGCCCACCGCGGGGATGGCGTCGGGCGCGCCGGTGTGCCAGTTGGCGAGGTCGCCGCGCTCCGAGACCTGGAAGGCGCCAAGCACGCAGATGTCGAGATGGCCACCGCGCATCATGCCGAAGGCGTCGGCATGATGGAAAAAGGCCGCGCCGCGCTCCAGCCGGATCGCTTCCTTGCCGGCGTTGATCAGCTCCCAGTCTTCCTGGCCAGGTTCGGCGGCTGACCACTGCCCCAACACGCCGTTCTCGCTGTGCAAGATGACTTCGCGGTGACGCGGCAGATGGTTGGCTACCAGCGTGGGCAGCCCGATGCCGAGGTTGACATAAGCGCCGTTGGGGATGTCGCGCGCCACGCGCGCGGCCAGCAGGTTTCTTGCCACTTGGTCCATTTTCCTCACCTTGCCTGTGCGCTTGCCTTCGCGCCTGCCTGCTGATTTGCCGGGGCGCCTTGCGGCCCGCGCATTGGCTGTGCGCAGCCACCGCCGCGCAGCACCACGCGCTTGACGAAGATGCCGGGCGTGACGATGGCCTCGGGGTCCAGCTCGCCGAGTTCGCACACGCGCGTCACCGCGGCGATGGTGGTGGCGGCGGCCATCGCCATCACGGGTGCGAAGTTGCGCGCGGTCTTGTTGTAGACGAGGTTGCCCCAGCGGTCGGCTGCCGCGGCGTTGATCAGGGCCACGTCGACGTGGATGGGGTACTCGAGCACATAGTCGCGCGCGCCGATGCGGCGCGCTTCCTTGCCTGCCGCCAGCAGCGTGCCGTGGCCGGTCGGCGTATAGAAGCCGCCGATGCCGCAGCCGGCCGCACGCAGGCGCTCGGCCAGCGTGCCCTGGGGAATCACTTCCAGCTCGATCTCGCCGGCCCGGTACAGTGCCTCGAAGACGTAGGCATCGCGCTGGCGCGGGAAGGAGCACATCAGCCTGCGCACGCGGCGAGCCTTGAGCAGCGCGGCGAGGCCGGCGTCGCCATTGCCGGCGTTGTTGCTCACCACGGTGAGATCCTTGGCGCCCTGCTCGATCAGGGCATCGATCAGTTCGTCAGGCATGCCGGCGCCGCCGAATCCGCCGACGGCGATGGTGGCGCCGTCGGCCACGTCGGCCACCGCCTCGCGCGCTGTTGCGTAGAGCTTGTCGATCATGTCTCGCGTCGTTGTTATCGGGTACGGCAAGATTGCCATGCACCTGCCAGCCAAACAATTTTGCGATTTGCAAGCACCCTTAGCGCTGCGTTAAAGACCAGGCCAGGGCTGCCGTGAAGGTCTGGCGGGAACGCTTCGACATGCCGCGCTCATACCATGCGCGACGAGCCGGGAAGCGCCTCGCGCGCTGTGCCGAGGGCGAAGGCGAACGGTGAAAGGAAGGCGAAGAGAAGGCGCCCTGGGCGGGCAGCGAGCGCGACAGGTGCCCCGCTGCCCCGCGCGTCTAGCCCGCGTCGCCGGCGGGCGCGTAGTGGCCGATCAGGCGGTTCGCGAACTCGCGCGCAAAGCTGGACAAGCCTTCCAGGTCCCGCGCGCAGACCTGGAAGGTGCGCACGGCCCAGTCGTCGAGCAGGTCGCTGCAGCCGATGCGTTGCTCGCCCTTGAGGCGCGCGAAGGCGGCCTTGGGCATGATGGCAATGCCGGCGCCGGCGGCCACCATGCGGCAGGTGGCATCGTAGCTGGCCACGTGCACGCGGATCGTCATGGGCTTGTGCAGCGCGCCCGCGGCGCGCGTCATGAACATCTGGTAGGCGCTGCCCTCAAGCAAGGCGACGAAGGCATGCTCGAGCGACTGCTCGAACCACACGGCCGGCTCCGCTAGCAGCGGATGGCCGAGCGGCGCGACCAGGATCAGCGCGCTCTTGACGAAGGGTACCGCCTGCAGGCCTGCGGTGGGCACGTTGCCGGAGATGATGCCGAGATCGGCTCCGCCCTCGCGGACCACGCGCACCACGTCATCGCTCAGGCGCTCGCGCACGTCGATGCGCACATCCGGATGGGTGGCGAGGTACTCCCCGATGACCGGCGGCAGGTATTCGGTGATGGCGGTGGTGTTGGCCACCAGCTTGACCTGCCCGCTCAGGCCTGCGGTGAAGGGCTGCAGGTTGCCGGTGAGCCGCTCCAGCTCGGCCAGCACCACGCGCGCGTGGTGCAGGTAGACTTCGCCGGCCGCCGTCAGCGCCACGCCCTGCGGCGAGCGCTCCAGCAGCCGTACGCCGAGCGTGTCCTCGAGGTTCTTGATGCGGTTGCTGACCGCCGGCACCGAAAGAAACGAACGCTCGGCGCCGCGGGTCAGGCTGCGCGTTTCCGCCACGTTGACGAAGAGGCGGAAGTCGGTGATATCGAAGGGGACAGCCATACAGCATGGTCTCGCGGCTCATTCGTGTAGCGGGGATGATAACCCCGTCGAGGCAGACACCATGGCGCCATGGAGCGCACGCGGCCGCGCAGCCAGGCCGCGGTGCACTACCAGCCCGCCGGCTCGAAGCGAAAGCCCTGGTCTTGCCGCCGCACGTAGCCGCAGTATGGCTCGCCGAAATGCACTGGCAGCACCAGCGCGCCACTGTCGGCGGCCTGGTTGAGGAAGGCAAGGCGCGTGCTGCGGGCAAGGTCGGGGCGGATACAGTAGCCGGAATTCACGTCCGGGCGCACGATCTGCAGTGGGCTGTGCAGGATGTCGCCGCAGAAGATTGCCTCCTCGCCGCGCGAACGGACCCGGAACGCGACCTGCCCCGGGCTATGGCCGGCGGCGGCCTCTACCTGCAGGCAATCGGCGATCTCGCGCCCCGGCTCGATCATCTCGGCCAGACCCGCGTCGACCACCGGCATCACGCTGTCGAAGAACGATTCACCGAACACGTCCACCACGCCCGGCTCCCTGTTGCGGCCCTGCTCGCAGAAGACGAAGTCTTCCTTGGGGAGGTAGTAGCGCGCGTTGGGGAAGGTGGGCACCCAGCGGCCGTCTTGCCAAGTGGTGTTCCAGCCGACGTGGTCGGCATGCAGGTGCGTCATGACCACGTCGGTGACCTTCTCCGGCGGCGCCCCGGCCGCGATCATCCATTCGCGCACCAGGGTGTTGAGCATGTTCATGCGTGCGATGCCCGCGCGCGGCTTGAAGTTGCCCACGCCGGTATCGACGACAATGATATGGCTCCCCGCATGCACCACCCAGAACTGGATCGTCACGATCAGCTTGTTCATGTGGGGGATCCAGTGGTGCGGCGCCATCAGGCCGGCATTCGCATCCAGCACCGAGCGGTCGATGTCGGGGAACAGGAAGGCTGGATCGTGCGTGGGACCGGCGTATTCGAGGATGCGGGTGACCTTCAGGTCGCCGACGGCGCGCGTTTGCATCATGGTGCGGTATCTCCTTCTTGGTTCTATGCGGGCCGGGACCGGCGCGCCGGATACGCAGCTCCGCTTGGCAGGCTCCAAGCATCAGCGATTCCGCCGCCGGCGCCAATTTCGCTTTGCGAAAGTGGGGTTTCAGACGGCTTTACCCTCGCAGCCGGCGACGTCCGCCCTGCCCCTGCGCCTCGCTTGGCAGCCGCCCTTCCTCCGCGCGAACAGGGAATCTGGGATAGTCTCAACGGCACGCAGGCTTTCACAGCCAGACGTCGCGCCGGCAATGCCAGGGAGAGCGCGCAGCGCAGCATTCCGTCACGGCACAGGATATCCCCCGCGAATGGTGGCCGCTGTTCAGTTGTGCCTCATTCGACACATTGATGCTGGATCCCTCTTGTCGGGAGACAGCAGAGTGGCGCAGAATCCCCCCTGCGATTCCAATGACCCGGCATGACAGGCCTGGTACGGTTGATTCTGCCCCAACGGTATGTAACGTCAGGATGCAGGGACCACACTGGCTGTAGGGCAGAGCCAAGGACTGGTGAACACCATGGAAAGCTTCCTGGTACGGCAAGCCACGCGCAGACAGGCAATGCTTGCCGGTATCACGGCGCTACTCATCCTGTGCGTCTTCGCGATCGCAGTCCCTCGAGCCACCCAGGCGCTGCCCGCGGTTCCCCCTTTCATGCCGATGTGCGCGCTGACGGTATTCACCACGGCCTGTATCGCCAGCTTTTTGCTCGGCGCGCAATTTACGGTGACCCGGCAGCCGATCCTGGGAGCACTGGGTGGGGCCTACGCGTTTACCGCATTGGCCGTGGCTGTGCAGCTGCTGACGTTCCCCGGTGTTCTCACCCCTGGCGGCCTCTTTGGCGCCGGTCCGAATAGCGCCGGGTGGATGTGGGTCTTCTGGCACGGTGGCTTTCCGTTTTTTGTGATTCTCGCGGTGGCGGCGCGTAGCCTATCCGTGGAAGATCTGATCCGCCCCAAGAATGTCCGCCTATGGGCATGGGGGCTAGTCGGCGGGCCCGTCGCAATTGGCGTGGCGCTGTGTGGCCTCGCCATATACGGCGACCTGCCATCCGCCCTGAACGTAGCGGAAAACGCCGGAGCTTACGACAAGAATGCAACCGCGCTGGCGATATGGTCGCTCAATGTCGTTGCGATTGCTGTCGTGTTGCTGAGCGGCCGCTTGCGGGCCGTACTCGACATCTGGCTATCGATTGCCTTGCTGGCTTGCCTCATCGATACCAGCTTGAACCTGCTGAGTGCCTCGAGGTTCAGCGTGGGCTGGTATCTCGCCAGGGTATTCAGCATGTTTGCACCTGGTGTTCTGGTATGCGTTCTGGTGTGGGAGGTCACCATACTGTATCAACGTCTATTTGCCGCCCATGCCACTTTGCTGCAAACGTCTGTCCATGACGCGTTGACGGGGATCTATAACCGGAGCTATTTCAACGAGCAATTCAACAAAGAATTCGACCGTGCGAAACGCAAGAATTTGCCACTATCGCTGATCATGATCGATGTCGATCATTTCAAGCTCTACAACGATACCTTGGGCCACCTGAAAGGAGATGCTTGCCTTGGTGCTGTGGCGACTGCTCTCGCCGGGGTCGTTCGCCGGCCGGCGGACCTTGTCTGCCGCTACGGCGGAGAGGAGTTTGTGATTGTGCTTCCGGATACGGACCGTCGTGGCGCTTCCGAAGTCGCGGCGCAAGCGCTCCAGGCGGTGACCCGGTTGAAACTCGAATCTCCGACTTCCGTCGGCTATGTCACAGTCAGCGCCGGCTACGCTGCCCTTGCGCGAGAACGCTTCCCCGACGAGCTTGTCGAGGCGGCCGATGCGGCGCTGTACCGAGCGAAAGGCGCTGGGCGAAATCGCGCATATCTCGCGAAAACTGAATGAAGGGCTCTTTGCGCTCTATCCTGTTGGCCGCGCATCACCCCGTCAGGGATATATCCTGTTTCTCTCGGACACCTGCTCATTCAGCGTCCAGAAATCGTACAGCACGCCGATCAGGAATAGGCCACCGGTCAACAGGTAGATCAGGCCACTGATCCATTTGCCGATAACCATCCGATGCACACCGAAGATGCCGAGGAAAGTCAGCAGGATCCACGCCACGTTGTAGTCGTACCTGCCGGACGCAAACCGGCTGTCCGCTTCCCGGTCCATGCCGGGGATCAGGAACAGGTCCACGAGCCAGCCGATCCCGAGCAGGCCCAACGTGAAGAACCAGATCGTTCCGCTCACCGGCTTGCCGTAGTAAAAACGATGGGAACCAGTAAAGCCAAATATCCACAACAGATAGCCAATGACTTTGCTGTGCGTATCACTCGGGGGGGTGCTCGATGGCTGCATCGTCCGTCTCTTGCAGTGGTTTGGCGCGATGATGCCATAACCTGTGGCACCGAAGCTTGGGCAAGCCGGCGCCGCCGTCCCGTTGGTACCGCAGCAGCAAGCGCAAAAGCTGCCGATAGGTCTGTCCAAGGCTGAAGGCAGCCGTCAGGTGTGCGACACGCGCTCGTAGTACTGCTCCGCGGACTGCGGCGGCACGGCCTGGCCGGACAGGCCTTGCAGACCCGGTTAAGCGATCAGGCCTCGATGGCATCCTGGCCGGATACCCCACTTAAGTGGGGGTTCCACAACCGCATTCGGCCTTGCCCCGGCTCCAATTTGGGATAACGTTGTAGAGACAGGTCAAACAACGCTGCGCAAATCCGCGCGCCTCGGCGGCGGCCCAGCAGCCGGTTGACATCATCGCCGCTTGATCGCTTAGGTTCGCAGTCAACACGTCACGCTCCGGGGGATATCGTGTGCGCAAACCACTGACGCAATTGCTGCGTCCGTTTGGGCGCGTCAGTACGGCCGCCGTTACACTCGGCGCGCTGCTGCTTGGCCTGCTCAGCACGATCGTTGTGCATTCGCTCTACACAGACTTGCTGGAGAAGGACGCGCGCCTGCGCTTCAAGAGCGATACGGACGATATCGCCCGGCAGATCGATACGCGTATCCGGCTCTACACCGACGTCCTGGTAACCATGCAAGCGCTCTTCGGCGCTAGTGATGACACCTCGCGCGAGGAATTCCGCGACTTCGTCAATGGTCTCAACCTGGAGCAACGCTACCCCGGGTTCCAGACGCTGAACTACGCGCCCTATGTGCCGGCCTCCGAGCTGGCCAGCTTTGTCTCCAGTCAGCGCACTGACCCGTCCCTGCGCGACGCCGGAGTGGTGTTCTCCATCCACCCGGCAGGAGAGCGGCCAGCCTATTTCGTGTTGACTTATGTCGAGCCGTTCCATAACAACTTGCCGTCGATCGGCATCGACATGGGCGCCGAGCCGGGACGCTTGGCCGCCCTCGAAAGCGCCCGCGACAGTGGGCAGGCAGTGAGCAGCGGGCGCCTGATCTTCAGCGGAGCCAAAGGCCCACACGTCGGCATTGCCTTGCGCCTTCCGGTCTACAGAAAGGGGCAACTGCTCGACTCAGTGGAGCAGCGCCGCCATGCCTACGTTGGCTCCGTTGGTGCAGGCATACGAATCAGCGGCCTGCTTGGGGAGATCGCCGGCAACGAGCGCGTGTATGGGACCCGTTTCGAACTGTACGACGCCGGGAAACTCGATGACGAGCCGGTGCCGCCGTCCCCAGCGACTTTGCTGTATAACAGCGCCGACGGCTCGATGGCCACCGCCACCGCCAGAGCCAAGGCTGCTAGCCTGGCCAGCACATCGGACGATCGTTCCTTCCTGCGCAAGGAAGTGGCACAGCCGTTTGGAGGGCGGCGCTGGCTCATTGTTTTCTCCGCCGACGCCCAGGCCATGGCGGGCTCGCAACGCTACCTGAAGAGCGTGATGCTTGGGGCCGGGTTGATCATTACCGCGCTACTGGCCGGGCTGGCCTACGCGCTATCCAGTTCCCGTTCACGGGCCCTGGCGGTGGCAGATGGCATGACACAAAGCCTGCGCGAGAGTCAAGAGGGGCTGGCCCAGGCGCAACGGATCGCGCACGTTGGGGATTGGCGCCTCGACCTTGAGCACAACGCGGCCTATTTCTCCCGGGAGATGGCCCGGCTGCTCGGTGTGCGTGTGCTGGATCTCACGCCAGCCACGCTGGTAGGCGCAGCCGACCCGCGCTTTCGCGGCGCGTTGCGGCAGAAGATGCAAACCGCCTTGCGGGAACGCATCCCTTTCGAGCTCGAATGCCCCTACCGCTCGTCGCGTGGACGCACGGGTTGGATTCACCTGATCGGCCACGCGCATGGCCCACCGGGTACGGCCGTCCTGCGCGGCACCGCGCAGGACATTACGCAACGAAAGCTCATCGAGCAGGCTCGCGCGCAGGAACATCTGGTTGCCTTGCATCTCGCCAGCGTGTCCAGCGAGGCCGAAGTCCTGGAAAAAATCGTCCGGACGCTGGTTGCAGGAATGGAATGGGAGGCGGGTGCGTTCTGGCCCTCGGATGCTGGACGTGGCTTGACACTTGCGCCGGTTCGCCAGGCCAGAGAGCACGAACTGGAAGCTTGGCTGGCACGGCGGCCGGCCGAGCCGCAGGCAGATCAGGCAGACGCACTGACGCAGCCACATTGGTATGCGAGCCGCAGCGCCATCGCGGGTTTGCCTCAGCATCAATGGCTGGCCGACGGGGGCATGCGAACTGTATTCGTTTTCCCCCTACGCAAGGGTACGACCACGCTTGGACTGGTGGAGTTGTATTCGCGCACCAAGCGTCCACGCGATCCGCATGCGCTTGCCATGGCTAGCGCGATAGCAAGTCACACTGGCCACTTCCTCCTACGTCGCCAGGCCGAGGAGACCTTGCGCTTTTTTGCCAATCACGATGCGCTCACCGGCCTGCCAAATCGGCTGATGTTCAAAAGTCACCTCGAGAGCAGCCTCGCGCGTTCGCGCTCCCGTCAACATCGTCTCGACATCCTTTTTGTTGACCTGGACCAGTTCAAGAGGGTCAACGACACAATGGGCCACAATGCAGGCGACGACTTGCTGCGCGCCGTGGCAGATCGCTTTAGCGCCACGCTTGGAGAAGCCGAACTGATTGCCCGGCTTGGTGGCGACGAGTTTGTCGTACTGGTCGAGCCGATCGACGACTTCTCCCTTTTGCATCGCATCATCAAGCGTATCCAGGCCGCGCTCGCATCCGGCTTTGTGGTCAATGGCAAGGAGCTGCAAATGACAGCGAGCATCGGCGTCAGCTCCTTCCCCGAAGATGGCAATGACGCGCAGACTCTGCTCAAGCATGCTGATCTCGCCATGTATGCCGCCAAGCAGCTCGGCAAGAACGGCTTCCAATACTATGTGCGCGAAATGAGCGTTTCCCTGCAGAATCGCATCGACATAGAATCGTATCTGCGCAGCGCGCTCGAGCACGATGAGTTCGTGCTGCACTACCAGCCTCGAATCTCGCTGGACACCAATGCCTGTACCGGCGTGGAAGCACTGATCCGATGGCACCATCCGAAACTCGGCCTGGTGATGCCAGCTGATTTCATACCGATTGCGGAGGAATGTGGCGCCATCGTGCAGATTGGCGCGTGGGTACTGCGTGAGGCTTGCCGGCAGAATGCGCAATGGCTTGCCGACGGCATTGCCCCGATACGCGTCTCCGTTAACCTGTCCGCGCGGCAATTTGCCGACAAGGACTTGAGGCAAATCGTTCTCGCTGCCCTGAAGCAAGCCGGCTTGCCAGGGCATCTGCTCGAACTTGAACTGACCGAAAGCATGGTAATGCGCGATGCCGAGCAAGCGGCGCGCTGGCTGTCGCGCCTGAAGCGAACCGGGGTGCGGCTGGCCATTGACGATTTCGGTACCGGCTACTCCTCGCTCGCCTACCTGAGCCGTTTCCCGATCGATACGGTGAAGATCGACCGCTCATTCATACGCTATCTGCCCGACAGCATGAGCGATGCGCAGATCACGGGCGCGATCATCGGGCTGGGGCACCAGATGGCTCTGGAGGTCGTGGCCGAAGGCGTCGAGAACGAGGCGCAACTGGATTTTCTTCGCCGCGAGGGCTGTGACGAAGTCCAGGGCTACTATTTTAGCCGCCCCATTCCGGCCGAGGATGTCACCGCATTCCTCGCCAGCCATATTGTGCACGGCCCGCTGCCTGAGCAGGGACCGCAGCCGATGCGCGCCTGATTCTGGAATCCGGCGCGCGCCCCAGCGTCAACTCAACGATAGGAGGGATCACATCATGACAGTGCAGCAACAATCGATTGAACGGTCATGGCAAGCAATCGATGCGCTCGATTTCTCGAGGATCAAAGCCAAGCTCCTACATGGACAGTCTGCCCATTGGAGCCTCGAAAGCCTGGCCGATGCCGAGGCGGGTTACCGCAGGTTTCTCAAACTCGCGGCAAAGTACCCCGACGCACCGGTCGTACCCGGTGAACAGGTGGACGCATTCTGGCACGCCCATATTGTCGATACCAGGCGCTATGCAAGCGACTGTGAGCGCATCTTTGGCCATGTACTGCATCATGACCCCTATGTCGGCATTGATGGACCACAGGATGAAGTCCGCCTGCGCGGGCTGGCCGAGGCAAGCGCTCAGCTCGGCAAGCGCGAATTTGGCTTGAAACCGACGACGGCCGCCTACTGTGCGATCTCAGGCGAGGAGAGATCCATGCAGAGTCCTGCGCCGACCGGCGCCAAGGCGGCGTACTGTGCGATAGCCCAGGGAGTGGTTTCGCCCCAGTGATGGACCAGGCCACGCCCTGGAGGGCGTGCCCTTCTGCCGGAGACGATGCGATGATCGATGCATTGCTGTTCAGCAAGCCGTTTACCTTCCTGGCCTGCCCACCGATAGCAGAACTAAAAGAAGCCATCGATGCGCTCAATACGCTGCCAGGACATTCGCGCTGGCTCAAGGAGGAAAACGCTATCCGTCGCGATCATGTGCCTGCCTTTGTCGAGCAGAGCCGCCAGGCCCTGGAGGCGCTTGTTCCGGGTCGGTCTTTCATGGTCGATAGTCTTGCCGAACGGATTCGGCACACACCACGCGTGCTACACGAGCTGCGCGAGTACGGACCTGAGGTGGCGGCTGCCGCTCACTCCTACTTCTACTGGCGCTACTCAGCCGACGTGCTTGGACGAGCGCAGGGTATTCCGCGAAGTGCGCTGGAGCGTCAATTTGGCAGGGTGGCAGCGCGCGACGGTTCCCACAGGATCATGTGGGACTGTCCGTGTTGCGCTCACCCAGCGCGATACCAGGTTGATGGACTCCTTGCCAACCAGCGCCCGTCGCGCCAGGGTGGCTTTGCCCTCGAGTGTGATCACTGCGGGCACCAGGAACGGCTGTATGCCGGATTTCTGCATTACGGGCGCCTCCAATGCCAATGTGCTGCGTGCAAGAGCTATGTTGGCGTTCTCGCCTATGACATGGCCAGGGCCGCGCGAAAGCTTGCCGAGAATCTCGAGAGCTACGCCTGGAGCCAAGCTGCCGAGACCCTCGCCGAGATCCAGGAGTACAAGGACGAGTTCCTGCACAAGCTGCAGCGCCGGGGGAGCCCGTCACGCAATGCGGTCTCATTCGCAATGGAAGTCACGTCTGGCAGGCACGCATCGATGCCTGCCATTCTAGCGAGCTTGGACCCTGGCCTGGAAGGCTGCATCGAGAAGAACCCCAGATCCTGGACATTGCTGTGCGAGTTGCTGCGCGAAGGCATGGTTGACGCCGAATGCCTGACTTACCAGGAGGCTGACCGCGAGCGCGTGGCGCTGCAGCTCTGCCTGCTGGACGACCTCTCCCCCAATTCGGAAAGCTTGCCTCACAAGAACCTCGAAATTGTGCTGCAAGGCTATCAGCCCGCATCGCGCGAATCCTTCGTAGCCTGGCTGAAGGCAAGCACGCAACTAAAAATCTTCACCAGTAAATTCTGCACCGCGGTGGAAGTTACCTGGAGGCCCAATATGCAGCGCTGCGAGATTGTCGCCAGCAGCGAAGTTGTCCAGAGCCTGGCCCTCCCGCACGATGCGCCGGCAGGACCAGCGACTTCCTTCATCCCGCCTTCGAGGCACCCGCCCCACACCGAAGCGGAAATTGAGGCAGTGACGCTACTGAGATCACTGGGCTACATTGTTGTGGATCCCGCTGTCATCGAGGCGCACGGTTACGCCAAACTGGAAGAGAGCACACCGCTCAACAGGTAGGCCCGTGCAGCATGAATCCGTTAACGTCACCTGACGGCGCCGCCTCCGGAGCCCTCCATGTGGGGATACTTGTCGGCTCCGTCTCCTTTGATGCAGCGAATTGGAGGGGGCGCGACTGGAAGGTGAAACGATATACGGCCAAGCGCCGGGTGTCGGTGGTTGCGCCGATGACGCCCCTCCCCCGCTTGACCGATCAGTAGAGGCGTTGGCCATCCACGCCGCAGCTTAGGCGCGCAGCGCTTCGTGAGTTCGGGATTTTGGCGCCTGCCCCGCGCGTCAGCCGTTCAGGCAGGTGCGCAACGTTCGCGCGAGACGGCCCGCTTCGCCCGCGTCGGCGACGTTCGCGAAGCCCATCACGAGGCCGCGCGGCGTGCACCGCATGCGGCCATTCGCGTACCAGATCGAAAGTGGCAACACCGCAAGCCCAGCCTCGCGGGCACGCGCGGCAACGGCGACATCGTCGACCGGGCCATCGGGGCCTTCGGCGAATTGCACCGCGAACTGGATCCCACCGGGTGGCAAATTGACAATCAGCCGCTCACCGAACGCCTGCTCTAGCGCAGGCGCGATCAACAGGCGCCGCTGTCCGTACAACGCACGCATCCGCTTCACATGCCGCGCGAAATGTCCCTGCTCCATGAAGTCTGCCACGGCAGCCTGCAATAGCGTTGGCGAGCCGGCGTTCATGCTGCACGCCACCCGCCCCACGCGCTCGACAGCGCGCTGCGGCACCACCGCGTACGCGAGCCGCAGACCGGGAAACATCACCTTGCTGAACGTGCCGCAGTAGATCACGCGGTCATGCCGGTCCAGGCTCTTCAAAGCCGGCAAGGGCCGCCCAACGTAACGAAACTCGCTGTCGTAGTCGTCTTCGATGATCCAGCGAGACGCTTTTTCTGCCCACTCCAGCAGCGCCATGCGTCTTGCGAGCGACAGCGTTTGCCCGAGCGGGCTCTGATGCGACGGTGTCACCAGCGCGAAGCGCGCCTGCGGATCCAGTTGTGTGCCGCGCTCGACGTCAATCCCTTCGCTATCCACAGGCACCGGCACGAGCTGCACGCCGGACTCGGACAGAAAGCTGCGCGCGAGCAGATAGCCGGGATCCTCGAACCACATGTGATCACTCGGGCTCGCGAGACTGCGCAGCACGAGTTCGAGCGTAGCGCGGTAGCCACCGGTCACGAACACCTGTTCCGGCAGGCAAGTTACGCCGCGCGAGAGACCGAGATAGGTGGCGATGTGTTCGCGCAGCGGCCTGTAGCCCGCCGGATCCGGGTAGGCAAGCACCGCGCGTTCGCCACTGCGTGCGCGATGCGATACGAGCCGGTTCCATACCTTGCGCGGAAACGCGTCGAGCGCTGGCAGGCCTGGTTGCAACGGCCGCGGCTCGCCGCTCATGGCGACGGTGATCGCCAGTTGGCGCGGCGCCCAGGGTTCCCCACCGGGTGATGCGTCTGGCGTCTTCGGCGCGCTCGCTTCTTTCGAGTCCGTTCTGCCATGCGCCTCCTCGAGGCCTTGCCTTTGTGAGGAACGCAGTACCGATGGCGGCAGCGACGGTGATACGAACGTGCCTGCCGCACCGCGCATCTGCAGGTAGCCCTCGTCGACGAGGATCGTGTAGGCCAGTTCGACTGTCCCGCGCGCCGTGTTCAGCTGTGTGGCGAGGCCACGCAACGCGGGCACGCGATCGCCGGGGCGCAGATGCCCCGCCGCGATCGCCGTTCTGAAACGCTCGCAGATCTGCAGATAGATCGGCAACGCCTGCTGCCGATCGACTTCGATGGCCAATGCTGGGGGCGGTACGGTCATGACGGTCTCGCGGGCAAGGGGGCGGAAAGAACTTGGACTAGTCATATCGACAATTCTTGGCCCTTATCAGTGGGTCATGATTGTCCCATACTGGCCTCAAGCAATGCCCCGTTCACCGCGCCCAGCGCGGTCATTGACCCTCATCTGGAGAATTTGCCATGAAGATCATCGTAGTCGGAGGTTCCGGCCTGATCGGCTCGCGTCTCGTCACGCTGCTCAACGAGGCAGGCCATGCGGCGCTCGCCGCATCGCCGCGCAACGGCGTCAACACCATGACAGGCGACGGCCTGAGCAACGCGCTCGTGGACGCGGACGTCGTGGTGGATGTGACGAACGCACCCTCATGGGAGCCGCAGGCGGTACTCGATTTTTTCCGCACTTCGGCGCGCAATCTTGGTAAGACCGAAGTGGCAGCAGGCGTGCGTCATCACGTTGCGCTGTCGATCGTCGGCGCCGACCGCATGCCGCAGAACGCATACTTCGCTGCCAAGGTCGCGCAGGAGGAAGTGATCGAAGCGGCAGGTGTGCCATACACGATCGTGCGCGCGACGCAGTTCATGGAGTTCATCGGCGGCATCGCTGATTTCAGCACGGAAGGCGGCACGGTGCGGGTGGGCGACGGCCTGTTCCAGCCGATCGCCGCGGACGACATCGCGGCGATCCTCGCGCAGGTCGTGCTCGCGGCGCCGCTGAACGATACGATTGAAATCGCCGGCCCGGACCGCGAGCCCTTCGCGGAAATCATCACGCGCTATCTGAAATCGGTCGGCGACGCACGCCCGGTCGTGACCGATCGCAATGCGCGCTACTACGGCGGCCAGGTCGAGGAGTTGTCGCTCGTGCCGCTTGGCGACGCGCGGATCGGCCGGGTCAATCTTGACCAGTGGCTCGCGCAGACTAAAGGCGGTTGATCACAGGTTGCCAACCTGCGAAGTCCATCCTGCCGCGCAACGCTTGGATCCGAGCGTCACGCCGTTGCCGGGCACAACTTGCCTGACGAGACCTGTTCGGGCCAACCGCTTAAAACCATGCCGGCGAGCTTCAGCGAGATCCGCCTCGATGTGCCGCCAAACACAACCTTGACCATCTCCCCAGGAGAGCATCATGACGCAACGCGTTAACTACTTTCAGCAATCCCCGGAATTATCCAAGAAGCTCATGGAGCTCAGCGCGCTGTTTCAGAAAACGACGATCGAGACGCACATCCGCGAGCTTGTCGAGCTACGCACGTCGCAGCTCAATGGCTGTGCGTTCTGCGTCGACATGCACGTCAAGATGGCGAAGATCCATGGCGAGCGCGAACTGCGCCTGCATCATGTGGCGATCTGGCGCGAGTCGACCCTGTTCTCACCGCGCGAACGCGCCGCGCTGGCGTGGACCGAGGTGCTGACCAACATTCCTGCCCAGGGCGTGTCCGACGATATCTATGACCGCGTACGTACGCTGTTTTCCGAGACGGAACTGTCGGATCTCACATTCCTAGTGGGTGCGATCAACAGCTGGAACCGGCTGAACGTGGCGTTCCGTATGGTGCCCGGCTCGTCTGACAAAGCGTTCGGGCTCGACAAGGCCAATCTGGAGTGACGCCATGAAAACGATCGCTTCATTTGCGGCACCCCTGGTGTTGTCTTCCTTGCTGGTTATGCATCCGGCCGTGGCCGCGCCGCAAGCGAGCGTCACGCCGCTGACCTCGGAACCGTTGCCCGAGTACCCGGGCAAGGAAGTCCAGATGATTGTGGTGGACTATCCGCCTGGCTCGGCAGACCCCGTGCATCGCCATGACGCGCACGCCTTCGTCTATGTACTCGAGGGAAGCATTATCATGGGCGTCAAGGGCGGCAGGGAGGTGACACTCAAGGCCGGAGATACGTTCCACGAAGGCCCCGACGACATCCATACCGTTGGGCGCAACGCCAGCGCGACGCGACCGGCCAGGTTTGTCGTGTTCCTGATAAAAAACAAGGGCGCGCCAATCCTGACCCCGGTGAAATAGCCAGGTCGTTCACGCAGGCACCGGTAGCGCCGGCTTGCTTTCCTGTGCGCAGAAGAATGACTGCATCGCGGCGTTCTTGCCGCGTCCCCGGTTTCCTGAGAGAGAGACGATCCTCCGGTCCTGACGCGACCGGGGGCATACCTGGCCAATGCCCGCAACACGCTGCCCGCGCCGGTCACCGGCGGCGCTTTCTCCGCCCTGCCCGCGCAGAATGCCACCAGCAACTAGACAGAATGTCCTGAGTCTGAAATTCGTTGAAGAAATAAGTTGTCGCACGTTCTATTGCACGACCTATTGCACGACCTATCGCACCGACGTGTTCCAGCGCTACGGTGAATATCCCAGGCAATATGAGGTCATCAATATGCGCTTTGTCCGCGCCTTTTGTCCGCTGCCGCCTGTTGGCATTCTTACGGAATTCGAAAAGCGCATTGCCAGCGCTTCAGGCGTCATGCATGGCAACATGATCAGGCCGGTCATTCCATTCAGCGCGATGATCTCGTGGGTGTACCTCGCGCTGGAGCAGGTGGTCGAAAGCACGGAGAACCCATTCGAAGGAAGCCCCGATGACGTGCCCGTGGCCCAGATCTGCCGGAAGATCGAACTTGAACTCATGGACATGCTTGGCGAAAAGAGCGATGTCCCCGAGCCAACGGCAGAGCACGGCTTTGTCCTGCTATAGACCATTCAGGGTTATCGGCTTTCCCACCCAGGGAGCCTGCTTGGTAACTTTCCGCACACGTGCTTTTCTACGGAACTGAATTGAAATCCGTTCAGAACCTCGCCGCCATCAGGGTCCACAAGACGTAGGCTAGTCCAGGTATCAGCAGGCAGGCCGCCAGCCCCAGGTAATACCGCGTCCCGTGATGCCGCGGGTTGGAGTGAAAGTGGCGAATTAGTGGTTTCATGGCGGCCTCCGGGAGGCAGGATGTGCACTGAAGTCGCTTTTAGAATAGACCTCGGTGCCGCATGTAAAAAAGCAAAGCCAATGCCCCCCTCCCGCTGGGCGCGCTGCGGCGCGCGCGTGGTCGCCAGCCTGATCGTCTGCGGCATTTTCGACTCGCTCATCGGCAGCGGCCGAGACCCGCGCGCCGCGATCTGCCAATCGGCAGCGCGACCACTGCCCCACAGGCCGGCATGGGGAAACAGTGTCACCCGGCGCCACGTCAAGATATACAGGCCGATCTGGAACAGCTGGCTGACACTGGTTTTGTGCAGTGCAGTGCAGTGCAGTGCAAGCTTTACCTGCGGCAGACTGGCCGACTGACCCGGCAGATCTCGCCGATCGGCAAGGTGCGCGTGCTCATCATCAATCTGCTCGACATGCACCGTCGCCTTCAGGATTCAGTGTCGCAAAAATGGGCGTGACCATCTTCTGAAGCGGCCCCGGGGTGATCTTCTGGCTCTTACGAATCCTCATCGGGAGCGATAACCTACAGATATCACTCCATTAAAAATGGTGAATAGACAGTAATTGGACCGACGGAGAAAATCTCTAAAACAAAGTCGAATCCAGACAGGAGACAAGCATGCCGGCTGCGCCCCGCATTGCATGGGCGCGCGCGTCCCACACCGCTTTGCCAGTCGCTTCGATGCCTTGCAAGCACCGGCAGTGACCGGGAACGGCGCCACAATCTGCCGCCTTTTTCCTTGCCCAGCCTGATGAGATCCGGGTCCGGCAAGTTCTGAACGAGTTCGAAAAGCTCGCCGCCAAGCCTGCTCGGCATCCTTGCTCAACATCCAGTGAAAAAGGCCAACCCATGTTTTTGCGTCATTTTCGTCCCCACCGTTCGCAATCCGGCAAGCTTTCTCGGCGGCGTTTCCTGGCGTTCTGTGGCGGTGCCGCATTGGCGGCGCAGGCCGTTGCACGGGAGTCCGGCCCGCTGGCGGCCACGCGCCTGCAGGAGCCGGTTGTGCTTGATGAACGCTTCCAAGACGTCCTGCAACCGGGCCAGCTGCTCGAGCGGCTGGCGACCGGTGCGATCTGGAGCGAGGGGCCAGTGTGGGTGCCCCGGCTGCAGAGCGTGCTGTGGAGTGACATTCCCAACAACCGCATGCTGCGGTGGTCCGCTGCCGGCATGGAGGTGTTTCGCCAGCCTGCACAATTCACCAATGGCCATACGCTGGACCTGCAAGGCCGGCTGGTGTCGTGCGAGCACGGCCGTCGCTGCATCTCGCGCACCGAGGCTGACGGCAAGGTTGTCATCCTCGCCGACCGCTACAAGGGCAAGCGGCTCAATTCGCCCAATGACGTGGTGGTCAGATCGGACGGTTCTATCTGGTTTACCGACCCGAGCTACGGCATTCTCAGTGACCGCGAGGGCTACAAGGCGGACCAGGAGCAGCCGGGGCGCTACGTCTATCGCATGGACCCGGTGACCGGCGCGCTGGAGGTCGTTGCCGACGATTTCGTGCAACCCAACGGGCTGGCATTTTCCCCGGACGAGTCGAAGCTATACATCTCGGATACGTCGGCCTCCCACGATCCCGACGGCAATCACCATGTGCGCGTGCTGGACGTGGCGACAAACGGCAGGCCGGGCAAGCGCCTCGCGAGCGGCGGTGTGTTCACGGTTATCTCACCCGGCTTGCCGGATGGCTTGCGCGTGGACCGTCAGGGCCGGGTCTATATCACCGCGGAGGATGGGGTGCACGTGCACGCGCCGGACGGCACCGCTCTCGGGCATATCGCCGTGCCGGAGAAGACCGGTAACTGCACGTTCGGCAGCGCGCCGGGTAGCGCGGCGCGCAACCGACTGTACATCGCTGCATCGAGCTCTCTGTATGCCATCACGCTGATTACGACGGGCGCGGGGCACGCATGACGTGTTCGCGACGCTACGCTGCCCGATGGTGTGCCGCGGCATTGAGCGGTGGCGCGATGCTGCTAGGGGCGCCAGCGGCGGGCGACGTTTCCCCGCCCCGTGCGGATGAGGTTGCCGACACCGCGCGCGCGACCCAACTACTCAAACGCCAGGCCGCGTTGCCGGTGCGGCCGTGGTCCGTGCCCGATCCGGCCACCATTCTGGCCGCGTATGTTGTGTATGAACTGCCACGCAAGCACGACCCGGGGCGCGTCCGGTCGTATCCAAACGAGAACTTCAGGCCTGGCGGTTTCGTCATTCCCGAACAATTTCCGGGGAACACAGCGGCATATCAGCGTGCGCGCCTCGGACCATTCGCCTTCCCGCCGGCTCTTGCCGTTTCCGCACGTATGCGCTGACCAGGCACTCACAGGCACCACACTCGCAGGCACCAAGGAAGGAGACTAACCATGCAATCCGTGCAATCCATCAGGCCGGCCACCAGTCCGGCACGCCGCCATTTCCTGCAGCAGTGCGCCACGGGTGCGGCTGGCATCGCCCTGGGGGCGCTGGGCATGCTGGCCGGACCGGCGACAGCCAACCCAGCGGTAATCCGCCCGCGCGAAATGCTGTTGCTGATCGAGAAATCAGCCCATACCTTCAGCATTTACGACGCGGTGACGGGTGATCCGATCAAGCACATCCCGATGCCGTCTGGCGCGCAGTATCCGCACGAGTTCGTGGTGGACTCCAGGCGGCGCTATGCGTACATCGGCCACTACGGCGTGCAAAACTCCAGCATCGAGGGCCAGGGCGGCAACCGTATCTTCGTGATCGACCTGGAGCAGATGGCCCACGTGCGAACTCTGCGCACCGATACCTTCTATCGCATCCATGGCTTGGCCATGGATGACCAGGACCGTCTTTATGCGTTATCGGAGACCCAGGGCGCCGTGCTGATCTTCGACGACCCGACTCGGGGCGAGACCCCCAACCGGGCGGTACCGACCGGGGGCTACAAGAGCCACCTGATCGCGCTGACGCGCGACGGGCAGCAGGCGTTCTCGATGAACCTGCTATCCAACACGGTGACCTACTTCAGGCCGCACGACCCGGCATTCGTGCCCGTCGTCGTCAAGCCGGGCCGCAAGCCGGAGGGCAACTGCCTGTCGCAAGACGAGCGCACACTGTATGTCACCAACCGTAATGACGACACCGTGGTCGCCATCGACGTTGCCACGAGAAGAATCGCCGGCAGCGCCGCGACGGGCAGGGATCCGACGCGCGTGTACCTGGCTCCCGACGGGAGACTCTTTGTCTCCAACTACGGTGAAAACTCGATCTCGCTGTTCGATACGGCGCTGAAGCCGGTCGGCCGCATTGCACTGCCCGCGCAACCCATCGCGGTTAGCTTCCATCCGACTCGTCCGGCGGCCTACGTCTCGCTCACCAACGACACGCTGGGCATACTGGATCTAGCCACGCTGCGCTTCACGCGGTTCATGAAGACGCTGGCGGAGCCGGATGTATCGATGGTCATCGTAGCCTGACGGCGCGCCGCCTGGCTCGTTACGGCAGACAGGCTGGCCACGAAATTGCAAGCGTCCCGTTCCGGCAAGTCCAATCCGAAATTGGGGAGTTGGCCCAGCAAGCCCAGAGTGGCGAAATCGAACTCGCCTACGTAGACGAAGTTGGCTTCGCGCAAGCGCAGCCGAATCGAAGTGCTTGGACACCCATGGAGGAGCAACACATGATTGAAGCCCGGCGCGGTAAGCGTCTGAACGTGGTCGGAGCACTGCAGTCCTCGGGACAGCCCGGAGCTCAATCGCATCGAAAAGCGCTGGCACAAGATGAAATACAAGTGGCTGGCCTTCAAGGCTCGCGACACCAAAACCCTTGAAGCTGATGTCGATGTCATCCTTTTAAGATTCGGGGAAGACTATAGATTCACTTTTTGCTGAAAGCTTAGCGCGCATCGCCGTCGATGCCTTGGTCGGGTTGGGAATCGACGGAAGGAACTTGCCCCGCATTGGTTACACCTCCCACGGATTGATGACGGTGACGCCGGCCGGGGTGTACGGGGCCGCGTCACGAGACGCCACGATGAACCCGCGCGAAGCCGCGATCGCGGCAATGTAACCGTCAGGCGTCGGGAAGCCGCGCCCGCTGGTCCTCGCCAGCATGGCCAGCTCGGCATAGTGCCGTGCTGCGTCGGTGTCGAAGGGCAGCACCCGATCGCGGAAAAGCGCCAACAGGCCGTCAACGGCCTCCGTCAACATGTTCTTTCGCTTGCCGGCCGGGAGTGCCGCGATCCCGAACAGCAGCTCGGCGACTGTCACGCTCGACAGATACAGCGTTTCAGCAGCCTGGTTGTCCAGCCAAGCACGCACCGCCGGGTGCGACTCGGGCTTCATCGCCTCGGAAACGACGTTTGTATCCAGGACGATCATTCAAATCTCAGCGGCTCGGCCGGCGTCTTGTCGCTCACACGGTCGAAGACCTCGAAATCCTCGCCGGTCAGGCCGATCTTGCGGCCGAGTGCCGCAAGGGCTTCGCCCATGCGAATGCGAGCTTCTGGCTTGACTACGCTTTCCAGAATCTCGCGGACTTCGGCCTCGGTGCTGCGACCATGTTGCGCGGCCCGCACTCGCAGAGCACGGTGCACGTCGTCGGGCAGGTTACGAACGGTCAGCATTGCCATAGCTTCATCCTTCAATAAACGCATTCGATGCATGCATTTTATATTTATGCATTCATTTCCGCAAGCAACGCCCTAGGAGGTGTCCCTCTGATTTCGGTGCCATTTACCGGGATGGCTGCCTCTGGCATTCATGCGGGTTTCCGGGCGATTTTCTGGAAAATACCACGACAAATCAATAGGTTGCTGTCTGCGGTTGCCTGCCATTTTTGGGTGCGCTAAGCAACATATTAATGCTCTGGGCATTGCGCCCCCCCTTCTCATTGCCGCTACCCTCCGCAGTCCGTCTCAAGCTTGGGAGAGCGCGATGGATCACTGGCGGTTGGCCTACCCTCTTCCAGCGCTTGCAGCGTCAGCCTGTACGCGGCGACCCTCTACGCCTGGACCCAGCGGATCGCCGCCGCCCGCTCGCGGGCACAGGATGACCTTCAGTGCTGCGACGACTTCGGCTCTGTACCGGCACGAATTCCTGCGGCGATAAAGCTCACCAGATACTCGGACTTGCGCCGCATGTCCCCGGCCTTGACCTTGCCTCCGGAGATTCGCTCGATGCGACTGTCGAAAACGCTCATGACCAGCGCCCCGACGGCAAACAGATAGGCCCAGTGCGCATAGCTCGTGCCGTTTCCCGGCAGGGCCTTACGGATCGCCTTGACAAATTCCATGGCAAAGGGGTCGAAGTAGTCGGCAACGATACCGCGCTCGGCTTCCTTCGGGTCGGAGGCCTCGCGTGCGACCAGCTTGGCATAGGCAAGACCGCCCTCCGTATTCTGGATCCGCATCACAGGCTCGACGAACGCCCGGACGATATGCTCGACCGGATCCTTGCCGTCCGTCAGCGGTTCGCGCAGTGCCGCCAGGCGTGCCTCGAACACCGTTTTGCGCCGCTCAAAGAGCGCGCGGTACAGGTTCCGCTTGGTCTCGAAGTGATAGACGATCAGCGGCAGGCCAACCTCTGCGGCTGCCGCGATATCGCGCATCGACACGCCGTCAAAGCCGCCTTGCGCAAAGAGTCGTTCCGCGGCATCGAGCACGCGTTCGCGCTTGCTCGCCTCAGGAATCGGTGACGCCAGCACTTGTTCCCGCGCTCTGCTCCGCGCCCCGATCGCAGATTTCCGTGCTTCTCCGCCTTCCATGCTGCCTCCGCGTTGTTGATGCGCCATTGTAGCGAACCGCACATCACCGCTCGCGGCACCGGCGTTTACCCTAGTTCAAGACTTGACTGTACGAGCGTACAGTCCGCTCAAATTCATACTGACCGATCGTACAGTCAGTATAAGAATAGCGCCGACAACTTAGGCCCCGGCTTACACAACCAGGAGACGCATCATGCCCCTCAATCCTGCCTCGCTGAAGTGGCGCGTGCTGCTCGGCTGTTTCCTCAGTTATATGTTCGACGCGGTGGACATCCTCATCCTTGCCATCGCCATGCCGGCCGTCACGGCATCGCTGCACATCAGCCAGGCGCAGGCCGGCTTGCTGGTCACCGCCACGCTCCTGGGCATCGGGCTGAGCAGCGTGGTGATGGGCCGGTTGGCCGACACCAGGGGCCGGCGCACGGCGTTGCTGCTGTCGCTGGTCATCTTCGGCGTGCTGACGATGGTGACTGCTGCCGCTACTGACTGGCGCCAGATTTTGCTCTTGCGTTTCCTTTCCGGCCTTGGCCTGGGCGGGGTCTGGAGCGCGGCAGCGGCGCATGTCAACGAGACTTGGCCGGCGCACCGGCGCGGACGAGCCACGGCCTTCGTGCTCAGTTCCTTTTCGGTGGGCGCGACCGTGGCCGCGCTGGCCGCGGCCTGGCTGCTGCCCGCATATGGATGGCGCATGTTGTTCCTGGTCTGCGGCGCTGCCGTAGGCATCGCCATCGTCTATGTCTGGCTGTGCGTGCCGGAATCAGCCGTCTGGCGGCAGCAGCGAGCTAGGGGGGCGGCCGGCGAGGCGCGCGCTGGCAGCGGGAGTCTTGCCGAATTGTTCGCCCCCGGCATGCTGCGCATTACGCTGCTCGGCACCACGACCTCAGCGCTGGCGCTGTCCGCGTACTGGGGCGCTTCGACCTGGCTGCCGACCTTCCTGGTCAGGGAAAGGGGGCTCGATGTCGCCACCATGGCGAGCTTCGTGGCCGTGCTGAACGTCGGTATGTTCCTCGGGTACAACGTCTTCGGCGTGCTCGCGGACCGCATCGGCAAGCAACGTGCCGTGATCGCTTCGCTGGTCGGCTCCGGGCTGATGCTGCCGGTCTATACCGCCGTCACGGACCACACCGCTTTGCTGGCGCTGGGACCGGTGTTCGCCTTCTTCATGGCCTTTGCCGGGCTGGTGGGCTCCTATTTCTCCGAACTTTTCCCGACGCACATCCGCGCAACCGGCGCCGGATTCTGTTTCAACGTCGGCCGCGGCATCTCCGCCTTCGCCCCCCTGGCGCTGGGCTCGGCGGCAACGGCGTTCGGCTTTGCACCCAGCATCGCACTGTGCGGCGGCTTGTTCCTGCTGTCTGCTGGCGTGGTGACTCTGTTGCCACGCGCCGTCGCCGGGCAGGAAGCCGGCGCGAACGCATCCGAGGCGGCAAGCGCCGCACCGTCGCTGGACGCCAGCTGAGCCCGCGTCTTCCGAACTTACGCATCTCCACAGAGGATTCGCCACCATGACCCGCCACTTCGTCGATCTCTCGATCTACCTGGAAAACGATGTCGTTTCCGACCCGCCCGGCTATGGCCCCCGGATCGAGTACCTGTCCCATCGCGCCACGGCCAAGCAGATCGCGGCCTTTTTCCCAGGGCTGAATCCATCAGACCTCCCGGACAGCGAAGGCTGGGCGATCGAGCAGGTCCAGCTCAATACGCACAATGGCACGCACCTGGACGCACCCTATCACTTCCACAGCACCATGAACGAATCGTTGGGGCAGAAGGAGCGCGCCATCACCATTGACGAGGTGCCGCTCGAGTGGTGTTTCCAGCCGGGCGTGAAGCTCGATTTCACCAGCCTGGCCGACGGCTATGTGGTCACCGCCGACGATGTCGAGGCCGAACTCGCCCGCATAGGCCACGTGCTCAAGCCGCTCGAGATCGTGGTGGTCAATACGCGCGCGGGCAAGCGCTACGGCCAGCCTGACTATGTCTCGTCAGGCTGCGGCATGGGGCTCGACGCCACCATGTACCTGCTTGAGCATGGCGTACGCCTGACCGGCACAGACGCGTGGAGCTGGGATGCACCGTTCGTGCATACGGCAAAGAAGTATGCGCAGACGCACGATGCCTCCCTGATATGGGAGGGCCACAAGGCGGGCCGCAATATCGGCTATTGCCATCTGGAGAAGCTGCATAACCTTGAGTCGCTGCCGCCGCATGGCTTCTACATCTCGTGTTTCCCGCACAAGATCCGGGGTGCCTCGGCCGGCTGGACCCGCGCCGTTGCCATCTTCGACGATGCCCTCAACGCCGCCTGAGTTCATCATGGAACTGAACCACACGCATGATGCCTCGCGCCGCAGCTGGCTGGACTCGGCCAATGCCGCTGGCTGCGATTTTCCGCTGCAGAACCTTCCGCTTTCTGTCTTCCGGCGCAAGGGCAGCACCGAAGCGTGGCGCGGCGGCGTAGCAATCGGTGACCAGATAGTCGACCTCGGTGCGTTGCAGTCTCTGCCCGGTTTGCAGGACAGCGCCGCAGAAGCGGTGCGGGCTGCGGCGGCGCCAACGCTCAATGGCCTGCTTGAACTGGGTCCGGAGAGCTGGCGGGCACTCCGGCACGGACTCTATGGGCTGTTGCAGTCCGGCAGCTCGCTTGCACGGCAAGTTCGCGAAGCGCTGGTGCCGCAGCTGGATGCCGAGCATGCCGTTCCCGTGCGTATCGGCGATTACACGGACTTCTACACCTCGCTGGACCACGCCGTGAACTGCTGCCGCCAGTTCGGGATCGAGGTCAACCCGAACTTTGACTGGCTCCCCATCGCCTATCACGGCCGCGTGTCCTCTATCGATGTCAGCGGCCAACAGGTCTACCGGCCGGCGGGTCAGTATCGTACAGATCCCGGCAGTGCGCCTGTGTACGGACCTTGCCAGCGTCTTGACTACGAACTGGAAGTTGGTGCGGTCATTGGCATCGGAAATGCGCGTGGTACGCCCATCTCCCTGGCAAACGCGCAGCAGCACATATTCGGCTTGTGCCTGCTCAACGATTGGTCCGCGCGTGACATCCAGACCTGGGAGATGCAACCGCTCGGGCCCTTCCTCGCCAAGAACTTCGCCACCACGTTGTCACCATGGATCGTCACACTGGAAGCCTTGCTGCCGTACCGCACCGGGTGGACGCGCGCTCCAGAGCGCCCGCAGCCGCTCGACTATCTTCGCTCGGCGGACAACGCTGCAGCCGGCGCGTTCGACATCCAGCTCGAGGTGTCGATACTCAGCGCGCGCCGACAGGCGCAGGGCCGGCCACCGCACAAGCTGACCCGTACCAGCTTCCAACACCAGTACTGGACACTGGGCCAGATGATTGCCCACCACACCGTGGGAGGCTGCAACCTGCAGCCCGGCGACCTGTTGGGGAGCGGCACGGTTTCTGGCCCCAATCCTTGGGAAGCCGGGGCGTTGATCGAGCTCACCGTATCCGGGACGCATCCGGCAGATATCGGCGACGGCGAGCAACGCGGCTTCCTTAAGGACGGCGATACCGTCGTGTTCCGTGGCTGGTGCGAGCGCGAGGACTATGCGCGGATCGGCTTCGGCGTCAACTACGCGACCGTGTTGCCGGCCCCTGGGCCTCCTTGACAGCTTTCTATCCACAACTGGCGCGCGCCACGCTCTGCCCCTTATGGGTCGCACTGCGCTGTCGCGTCGCAGCCAGCATGGGCGAATACCAGCATTCACACTGCCGCAGGGCGGGACGACCACCCCGTCAGTGAGCTGGCTCATACGCCACGATTTTTGGTGCTCGAAGTCAATAAGATGGAGGAGATGCTTTGTACAAAGAACGACAAGTAAGCAGTGCCATTGACGACATGGCTTGTAGCCAGCGCGAGGATTCAAGGAGCGCGCCGATGGTGAAGTGGTACGCGCTGGCGCTCATTGCGTTGCCTTGCGCAGCCAATGCAACCGGCGCACAGCTATACGGGCTCGCAGACGCCTATGTCGGCTCGACCCATCTCAGTGGGCAGCGTTCCGCAACTGGCGTGGAAAGTGGTGGTCTGCAGACGTCCTTCTGGGGCATGACGGGGAGCGAGGACCTTGGCGCCGGGCTCAAGGCGAACTACCGCCTCGAGGGATTCTTCCTGACGGACACGGGTGCCAATGGGCGTGCACCCACGGATGGCCTTTTCGCCCGGAATGCCTATGTTGGATTGGAAAATGGCTTTGGCGAAGTTCGCCTCGGCCGGCTCGCCAATCCGACATACCTGGCCACCGCACTCTTCGATGCGTTCTCCGGATCGACCAAATTTTCGCCATTCGAGAACGTGCTGTGGACGCCGCAACAAGGCCGATTCATTGCTGGCGATACCGCTTGGAACAACGCGTTCGGATACTACTCACCGGAATTCTCGGGAGTTTCGTTCCGGGGCCTATACAGCCTTGGCGAGCAGTCTGGCACAAACTCGCAGAACAATGCCGTCGGTATGCTCCTCTATGATCGCGGGCCATTCTCGGCGAGCTTCGCCATCCAGAGGACCCGGCTCGGTCCCGGACTTCCGGCGGGAAGCTGGGCGCAGACAGCAATGGTGGGAGGATTGTCCTATGACTACAAGGCCATCAAGCTGCTGACTGAATATGCCCACACAAGCACGAGCGGCGCATCGACGATGACCGATACGCTGCAAGTGGGTGTGCAGATTCCAGTCGGCAGCGGAAAGATCTTAGCCTCGGCGGTGTCTTCACGCGTACGTAGCGATGTCATGGCGGACTATCGTCGTCACGGGCTTTCCGGCGGTTATGACTACGCCCTGTCGACGCGCACGGACCTTTACGTTGCGACTATGTTCGACAAGGTGGCTGGAAAGGGCAGCGGCACCAGCTTCGCCCTGGGCATGCGCCAGAAGTTCTAACGCTGACTACAAACTGTATCAGGAGACAGACATGCAAATCGATTGGGACGTTGAAATCCCCATGGACGATGGTTCGGTAGTTCGTGCCGACGTCTTCCGCCCGCAAGAGGAAGGACGCTATCCGGTGTTGATGTCATACGGACCCTACGCGAAGGGCCTCCCATTCCAGGTGGGATTCCCTGCACAATGGCAATCACTCACTGCCAAGCACCCGGAAATCCTCAACGGCAGCAGCGGGAAGTACGCGAACTGGGAGACCGCGGATCCTGAACGATGGGTACCCCTGGGTTATATCTGCATTCGCGTGGACTCGCGCGGCGCTGGCCGATCACCAGGCGTCATTGATTCCTTCTCCCCGCGCGAGGCACAGGACTTCTACGATTGCATTGAATGGGCAGCGCAGCAGCCCTGGAGCAACGGGAAGATCGGGCTGGCGGGCGTGTCCTATTACGCTTCCATCCAATGGATCGTCGCGGGAAAGCGCCCCCCCCATCTGGCGGCGATCTGCCCCTTCGAGGGGTTCAGCGATTTCTACAGGGACGTCGTCAGGCACGGCGGAATGCTCAACACCTTCATGATCGAGTGGTATCCGATGCAGGTGACAAACGTGCAGCACGGCCTCGGCAGGCGTGGGCATGTGAATCCCAACAACGGGGTTCCGATTTCCGGACCGGCGGAACTCAGCGACGAACAACTGATCGCCAACCGCGTTGACATCGATGCCATGCAGGTCGGCTCGGAACTTATCACGGCCGGCTACTTTGACGGCAGGCGCGCGGACTTGCCGGCCATCGAAGTGCCTGTGCTCTCATGCGGCAACTGGGGTGGCCAGGGCTTGCACATGCGCGGAAACATTGAAGGGTATCTGCACGCCGGATCGAAGCAGAAGTGGCTCGAGATCCATGGCCTTGAACACTGGACGGAGTTCTATACCGACTATGGGGTCGCACTCCAACGCCGGTTCTTCGATCACTTCCTCAAGGGGGAAGACAACGGCTGGGACCGTGAGCCGCCAATCAGGCTTCAGGTACGCCACACAGACAAGTTCATTGAGCGTGCCGAGTTCGAGTGGCCATTGGCCCGGACCGCGTGGACGCCCATGTATCTGGACGCAGATACCCTGGCACTGAATGCGGAACCGCCGGCTGCGTCATCTCTACAGTCCTTTGACGGGCTCAACGGGAAGGTGAGTTTCAGTACGGTGCCCTTTGAGCAGGACACAGAATTGACCGGGCCACTGGCTGCAACGCTCTATATCTCCTCGACAGCCGCGGATGCCGACTTGTTTCTGACGGTGCGGGCCTTTGCGCCAGACGGAAAGGAGCATCTGGTGCTCGGTTCCGTCGAGCCCCACGCGCCCATTACGCAAGGCTGGCTGAGAGCATCTCATCGCAAGCTGGATTCGGCTGTCTCCAAACCTTATCAGCCCGTACATACGCATGACGAGATTCAGCCGCTTGAGCCGGGCGAAGTATACGAAGTCCAGGTTGAGATCTGGCCAACCTGCTTCGTCTTTCCGAAAGGCTATCGGCTTGTACTTACGGTAGGCGGCTCGGACTTTCAGCATGATCTGCCAGGTCCCTATCCCAGGCTGTATGGCAAGGAGCTGCGGGGATGTTCGGTGATGCTGCACGATCATCCTGTCGATCGGAGCCAGGAGCGATTCCGCGGCGTGACTTCCCTTCATTGCGGTGGTGAATACGCTGCGCGCATCTTGCTGCCTGTCATTCCGGCGCTCTGAGTCGCCGTCCGCGGCAAGCGATCAGCAGGCCGTTGTTTGGCCTCCTCTCGTATGTCGTTCAAGGCAGCACGGCACGAGGAACGGCTTCAACTTCGGTAAGGATCGGGGGCCTACCGATTGAAGCCACCACGCGCGGCGCACGGCTTTGACCGCGCGACACATGAGATCGCCCCGAAAGGCCCCAGTTCAAAATGATAAGGAGACCGAAAATGAGCAAACATGGACTGGTCGACGAGTTCGTCCGGCAGCAGTGCATTGGCGACATACTCCGCCGCGCGGCGAAACGTAGCCCTGACAAGGACGCGATCCTATGCGGCGACGTGCGATGGACCTATGCCGAGTTCGATCGCATCTGCAATCGGGTCGGCCATTCGCTACTCGAACGAGGCATCGGCAAAGGGGACCCGGTCGCCATCCTGTCGCGGAATTCCCACGCGTTCGCCGCGATGCGTTTTGCCATCGCGCGCATCGGAGCCATTCTCGTTCCAATCAATTTCATGTTGAACGAGGACGAGATTGCGTACATCTTGCGCAACTCGGGTGCGCAAACGCTTGCGGTCGGCCCGGGGCTGGAGGATTTGGGGCTGGAGGCGATCAAACGGGACACCAAAGTGTCGCGAACGCTCTGGCTGCCGGGTGAAGAACCGGCAACAGCACTTGCGGGAATGGAAACATTCGCCGACTTGCTGAGCGGTGCCGATGAGCCGATTTCGATCACTGTCGAATCCAGCGCACCCGCTCAAATCATCTATACCAGTGGCACCGAGTCTTTGCCCAAGGGCGCACTCTTGAGTCATGACGCTGTGCTGTGGCAGTACGTCAGCTGCGTCATCGAAGGGGAGATGTCAGGCGAGGATACGCTTCTTCATGCGCTGCCCTTCTACCATTGTGCGCAACTCGACTGCTTCCTCGGGCCAGCGATCTATCTTGGATGTACGAACGTCATCACCGGCACGCCGCGGCCGGACGTGATTCTGCCGTTGATCGCACGGAATGCGATTAGCTCGTTCTTTGCTCCGCCGACGGTATGGATCAGCCTGCTGCGTTCAGAGCTATTCGAATCGAGTCATCCCACTACGCTTGAAAAGGGCTACTACGGCGCGTCCATGATGCCGGTCGAGGTGCTACTAGAAATGTGGCGGCGCTTGCCTAAGGTTCGGCTGTGGAACTACTACGGGCAAACAGAAATCGCGCCATTGGCGGCGGTGCTCAAGCCGGGCGACCAGTTACGCAAGGCCGGATCTGCGGGACGGCCGGTACTGAACGTGGAAACCCGTTTAGTCAATGACGAAATGGAAGATGTCCAGCCCGGTGAGATCGGTGAGATCGTGCATCGCTCTCCCCAACTCCTGTCGGGTTACTTCAACGCGCCGGACAAGACCGAAACGGCATTTGCCGGCGGCTGGTTCCATAGTGGCGATCTGGCAAGGATGGACGACGAGGGCTACATCACAATCGTGGATCGAAAAAAGGACATGATCAAGACTGGCGGGGAAAACGTCGCCACTCGAGAGGTGGAGGAGACCATCTTCCGCATCGCGGAGGTTTCGGAGGTCGCGGTCGTCGGTGTTCGGGATCCCCGCTGGGTCGAGGCAGTGGCTGCCGTCATTGTTGTCAAGAGGGGATGCACTCTTGAGCAAGATCGGGTGATCGAACACTGCAAGGCCCACATGGCGCACTTCAAGGTGCCCAAGCGCGTGGTCTTCGTCGACAGCCTACCCAAAAATCCGAGCGGAAAGCTGCTCAAGCGAGAATTACGCCGCCAATTCGAGGTGCCGTCTACCGTCTGACCAATTGAGAGGCACCGTTCCTTGAACAGCTTCTGGATGGTCGTCGGGCTGGTGTTCAGGTAGGCCGCGAACTCAGCCTGGCTGGCACGCGTGCGCAGCCGCAGCGCCTTGCCCCACGCGCCCTTTCCGCTGGACGGTCCCAACGGCCATGATGAAGGCTTCCCTGGCGCCCACTGCGTGACAAGCGGCTGCGCCGCACTAATTTGGTGCAGAGCACCAGCGTAGATGGCGCGATGAGTGATGCGACTTCCCTGCTTGTCGTATTGCGCGGTCGGATACATCCCTACTTGCACAAATCGGCAGCCGAAGGCGGCGTCGCCAGGCTCAAATCAAAATCACTCTCTCGCAGGCCCGCGGGAGTCAGGGAGACCCAGTGCAGTATCGATGGCGAGCGCACCAGCCCAAGGCTGCCTGCATAAGTCCATGGAATCGGCGACGGCTGGCTGCCGTGCAACGCAATTGCGTCGGCGGACATCTTCAGGTGCAGTAGGCGGCCATCCTGCGAGGGCGTGTACGCCATGTTGCCGACCACGGTGATGCCGGCCTCGCGCACGCTTTCCGGCATGCAGGCCAGCGAGGCACTCACCCTGCCCGCCCTGTCCAGCAGATGCGCGAAGCCCTTGCCCACGTCGTTAGTGCCAACCAGCAGGAAGCTGTCCAGGGCCGGGACATAGGCCACGCTGTAGGTGTAGTACTTCAGGCGGCCATTCAGTACTTGCATGCCAGTCAGCGTGCCGTCGATGGGCCGATAGACGGCCGTCTTCAGCCTGGCGTGCGTCTCGCCGGGCACGAACTCCTGCCAGGCAAGCAAGGCCGTCTCCTTCGAGCCTGCAATCAATGGCCACCATTCGCGCTTGTTCGGCGCCACCTCGGTGCTTTGCAGCAGCCGGCCGTTACCGTCGTAGGTCTTGAGGTAGACGCCGTTCCCGGTGCCCAGGTTGTCCACGCCGCCACCATCGATCCAGTCGTCCGAGTAAAACACGACGAAATTGTCCCCTACCGCTGTCACGTGGCCAGAGTGTCCGCCAGACCAGACGTCGGTCGATTTCGCCTCTTTCGATTGCAGGTCCGTGCCGTACACACGAAAGCGCTGACTGACGCCGTTGGTGGTGTTCGAGCCGTCCTCAAAGGTCAGCATGATGCGGCCCGCGGCGTTCTGCGCTACCGAAACCGGCTCCTGCGCTTCCTTCTCGGCGACCAGTAGCCGGGGCTTGCCAAGACTGGCCTGGGCCGGGTTCCATTCGGCGACGTAGATGTCGTGCGTCCAGTTGCGATTGCGATCGGGGCCACGCGGCGGCAGGCCTGAGCTGCTGAAGACGATGTAGGTGGTCTGCCCAGGCCCGCTGGCCGCGCCAATGCCATGCATAAAGGCGCGCTGATCGATCGCCGGGCGGACCTTGGCGGGCGGCCGGGTGTCAGCGCGGCCATTGTTCCGGCCTTCGTTACGCGCACCCGCCGGCGCGCATAGCAGCGCACCGGCAAGCACGAGGGTAGCGCCACGCATCATGGCGAACGCACGCATGGTTATTCCACAGTCACGGACTTGGCGAGATCGCGCGGCTTGTCCACGTCGGTGCCGCGCGCGCAGGCAGTGTGATACGCCAGCAACTGCAGGGGCACCACGTGCAGGATCGGCGACAGCAACCCATAGTGCTCGGGCATGCGGATGACGTGCAGCCCGGGCGCACTGCGGATCTTGCTGTCTGCATCGGAAAACACGTAGAGTTCGCCACCGCGTGCGCGCACTTCCTGCAAGTTGGACTTGAGCTTCTCCAGCAACGCATCATTGGGGGCAACCGTGACGACCGGCATCTGCTCAGTTACCAGTGCCAGCGGCCCGTGCTTTAGCTCGCCGGCAGCATAGGCCTCGGCATGGATATAGGAAATCTCCTTGAGCTTGAGCGCGCCTTCGAGTGCGATCGGGTAGTGGATACCGCGGCCAAGAAAGAGCGCGTTCTCCTTGCGCGCCAGCGAGCCTGCCCAGGCAATGATCTGTGGCGCCAGCGCCAGCACGCCATTCAGCGCCGCCGGCAAGTGGTGCAATTGCCCAAGCATGGCGGCTTCGCGGTGCGCGTCCAGCATGCCGCGGCGCTTGGCCAGCGTTGCCGCCAAGACGAACAGCGCCACCAGCTGGGTGGTGAAGGCCTTGGTGGAAGCAACGCCGATCTCGGCGCCCGCGCGGGTCAGGAAGTGCAAGGCCGCCTGGCGCAGGATGGCGCTGCCCGCCACGTTGCATACTGCCAGTGTATGACGATGGCCAAGCGCCTGCGCATGCTTGAGCGCGGCCAGTGTGTCGGCCGTCTCGCCTGACTGCGAGATTGCCAGCACCAGGGTGCGGGGATTCGGCACGCTGTCGCGATAGCGGTATTCGCTCGCGATCTCCACGCTGGTTGGCAAACGCGAGATCGACTCCAGCCAGTACTTGGCGGTCATCCCCGAGTGGTAGCTGGTGCCGCAGGCAAGGATCAGCACCGAATCGATTTCGGCGAAGACAGCATTGGCATGCGCACCGAACAGTGCCGGGGCGAACCTCACCAGGTGTTCGGTGGAGTCGGCGATCACCGATGGCTGCTCGAAGATTTCCTTCTGCATGTAGTGCCGGTACGGGCCGATTCCGACGGCTGCCTCCGTTGCCTCTAGCTCGCGGATCTCGCGAGCGACCGGGTTACCGTCGCGGTCCGCGATCGCGATCCCCTCGCGCGAGAGTGATACCAAGTCACCCTCTTCCAGGTAGATAAAGTGCTCCGCGTTGCCGGCCAGTGCCATGGTGTCGGAGGCAAGGTAGTTTCCGTCACGGCCGAGTGCGCTCAATGTCTCGCGCAGCGATTCGTGATTCTCGATGATGCCGTTATGCACCAGCGCGATCTCGCCGCTGGAGAAGATGGGGTGCGCATTGCGCGTAAGCGGCTCGCCATCCTGGAGCACGGCAACGCCACAGGAATCGTAGCCGCGATATTCGAGACGCCGCAATCCTTCCAGCAGGACCGGTGTCACATTACGTTGCGCGATGGCGCCGACAATGCCGCACATCCTGATTTCCCCGTGATGATGCAAAATCCATTCAATGAGGACCTCGCGCGAAAGCGGCCGGGCTGCCGGCGCGAGGCCAAACTGCGGAGCTGGTCAGGCTAGTTCCTGCTGTAGCGGTGCAACGTGCGAGATCAGGCCGTCTTCGTCGTGAAAAGCCACCAGGCGACGACCCGTGCCCACCGATAGCACCACATCCTTGGCCAAGTCGAGCGTCGAGATCGGTGCCACCCGGGCAGGCCGTTTCAGGTTGGACACGCTTGTCCCGAAGCGGCGCGCCAACGTCCACACCGTGAGCGCCATGCCTATCCAGAGAATGGTCAACGCGTCGGGGATGACTTCCCTAAGCGCGAACTCGGTGCTTCCCGCGGAGGCCACGCACCAGTAGATGTAGAACGCCGCAGCTACCCAGATGCAGGCCACCAGCAGGGGCCGCGCCAGCCGATACCAGAGATATCGTCGGACTGCCTTTCCCCGCGCATGGTGCTGCAGATACTGCTGCAAGGTCGTGCCGGACGCGTCAATGATGGGCTCTTTCATGTCTCACTCCTCCTCAAGAATGCTCTTCAAGCTGCCCGACAACCGGAGATGCGGGCGCAGGTGACCTTGGCGGCGTGGACGCGGGGGCGTCCTCGCGGATGCCGCGGTCGGGGCTGACCCACCTTGCCCGGGTGCGGCGCTGGTGCAACAGCACGCTGGGCAGGGCGATCACCGATGCGACCATGCTGATGGTCCAGAACGCGATCGGGTACCAGATCGTGTCAAGGAAGTAGCGCAGCAGCTTGGTGTCGTAGCGGCGATCGATGACGCAGCCGACCAGGATCTGCACGCAGCAGGTCAGAAAGAGAAAGACGCCGGCCCCGCGCGGCATGCCGGCGAAGCGCCAGGCTTCGGGCAGCACGAACAGCGCGGTTGCGGCCGTCATCACCAGCGTGAACAGCATGCAATAGGCCCAGATCACGCTGATCGAGTATTCGAGGAAGATCGGCCACATCATCGGCTTGTTCTTGGTGACGATGGGCGCCGCATACTTCTGCAGCACCTGGATGCCGCCCCGCGCCCAGCGCAGGCGTTGCTTGAACAGGCCCTTGAGCGTCTCCGGCATCAGGATCCAGCTGAGCGCGCGCGGCTCGAAATGCAGCCGCCAGCCATTGACCTGCAGCTTCCAGCTGATATCGATGTCTTCGGTCAGCATGTCGGGGCTCCAGTAACCCACGCCGCGCAGCGCGCTCTTGCGGAACATGCAGATCACGCCAGACACGGTCAGCAGGCGGCCATACATTTCCTGGGTCCTTTTGATCAGGCCCACGATCGACGAGAACTCGCCGACCTGCATGCGCCCCAACAGCGAGGTCCGGGTGCGGATGCGCGGATTGCCGGTGACCGCACCAACCCCCGCATCCCGCAGGAAGTGCCGCAGCATCCAGCCGATCGCCTCGCGGTCAAGCAACGAGTCGCCGTCGATGCACAGCAGATACTCGGCATCGGTCAGCATCGCCGCAGTGGTCAGGCCAATGGCCTTGCCCTCGTTACTGTTCTGGTGGATCACCAGCAATTGCGGATACTGATCGATCAGCGCATTCAGGATGTCGCCGGTGGCGTCGCTGCTGCCGTCATTGACAGCGATGATGTTGTAGTTCGGATAACGCAACTCCGCCAGGTTCGCGATGACCTCGCGCACATTGGCTTCCTCGTTGAAGCAGGGCACGATCACCGACACCTTCGGGCAATCGAGTAACACGTCCGCCCGCGTTTCCTTGCGCTCTTTTCTCTCGATCAGGAAGTAGTGAAGCAGCCCGCCGGTCATCCATAAGTAGGACATGAACAGTGGGTAGTAGAAGACAAAGTTCGAAAGCAGGCTTGCCGTATTCTTCATAATCTTCCCCCTACCTTGTTGCTATCGGCTCTTGGTCTGGATCTTGGACTGGATCTGGCTCTTGGTCTAAACCTTCATGCCATTGCGCGGTCGCACCAGGTTCTGCATCGACATGACATCCCGCAGCACCGCCAGGTCTGGCTGGTTCACCATGAACTGGTCGGGGCAGTAGCCGAGGTGCTTCACGCCAGCCATGCGCAGGCGCTGCATCTGATCGCGTAGCGCGGTGGTGGCGACCGGCGCCTGGGTACGGCCGTCGAGTGTCTGCAACGCGAAGATGGTTTTCGGCAGCGCGCCCGGATGCGCCGCTACGGCGCGGGCCAGGCCCTCCAGCCAGGGCGTCGAAGGCGGGCCGCCTCCGGCGTCCGCGTAGGCCATCAGGTTGACGAAGTCGTATTGCGCGGCGAACGCATCGATGTCCTGGGCCAGGCGCATGCTCGCATCGGGGCGCAGCACCGCATTGGCAGGCAGGCTGCGCACGGTCAGCACATTGCCGCCGCCCTGATAGTCCTTGACCAGGTCGCCCAGTTGCCCCGTAAAGTCGATCAGGTACCGGAGCTTGGCGTCCGACCATCGTTGCAGCAGATCGGGGTTGGCACGGATCGCAGCCAGTCCGCGCGGCAACCCCCAGTCTGCGTAGGCGGCAAGCGCTGCGTCGCCCGCGTCTTCGATATCGCTCAGGCTCGCGTCATCGCCAAACACGATGCCATTCAGACTGGTGTACCTGCCCAGGTCGTAGTAGATATCGCGGATCACGCTGCGGGCGAGCGGGTCGAAGGGGCTGAGCCGTTGCCGCTGGCGCGGGTCGAAGGGCGTGGCCGGCGCGCCCGGCATCACCGCTACCAGCCGCGATGAGGCCGGATGGCCCGCGGGCAGCTTGTAGGCAAGCACCGGCAATGCCGCATAGACTTGTACGCCAGCTCGGGTGATCAGCTGCCAGGCCGCGCGCGAGAACAGGTCGCCGCGCACCGGCATGTGGCGGTTGGGAAAGTAGAGCGCCTGGGCGGTGCCGCTGCCGTCGGGATCGTGAAACGCCTGCAGGTAGACCGATTTGGGCTCAAGATCCTTGATCCGATCTATCAGCCGCGACAGCCTGGCTTCCTGGCGATCGGGGTTCGGATCGTACACGTCGTCGAGAGAGACGTTGACAACCCGTTCGACCGGCTGGTTGTCGCCGCGATAGGCCGACTGCTGCCGGAACTGGCCCATCATGACACCCGCATCCCAGTCGTAGGAGACCAGCAGGCGCCTGACCTTGGTCAACGGCACCTCGGGCGTATTGGGCCCGTCGTCGAGGGTGAAGTGGACATTCATGCCCAGTTTGTGCGAGGCACCGATCAGCGCCGCGTTGTACATGCCGTAGGGCCAGACCATCGAGCGCACCCGAACCCCGGTCTTGGCCTGGATCATGTCCGAGCACGTCTTCAGGTCGCCACCGACCCGGCTTTCGTATTCCTGGTCGGTTTCGTAGCGTTTCAGGTCGGCATGGTAGAGGTGCGCGCTGGCCGCCGGTAGTTCGTTGCCCTGAGGGTTGGCCACGGCACCGTGGTGCAGGTCGTGCGTGTGCGAGGCGATCTCCACCAGACCAGACTCAGCCATCTCGCGCAGGTTGTCCCAGCTCATGAAATAGCCTGGCGCCATCACCGACTTATGGCTGATGCGCACCGGTTCGTCCTGGGGCGTACTGGTCCAGCGCGACACCACGGCGACCAGGCCGGGGTAGTTGTACTGTTGCAAGAGCGGAAAGGCCTTGGTGTACTGGCTCTTGTAGGCATCGTCGAAGGTCAGCAGCACGGCGCGCTGCGGCAGGCGTGGGCCGCCGTTGCGCGAAGCGATGATCTGGTCGACGCTGACCGGGTGGAAGTCGTTGCCCTTGAGCCAGGCGAAGATATTGTTGAGCGTGGCGGTGCTGATCGCGCAGGTATCTGCCACCGTTCCCACATCCGCACGCAGGTCGTCCCGGATGTCGTGAAACGCGAGTACGCGGAAAGTCAGTCCGTCGTCGCGATCCTGCGGCGGCAGCAAGGACAGCGCATAGCCGGCGTGGACGCTATTGGTCACAGACAGCGCGCCGGCGAGCCCGATGAATGTTCGGCGATTGAGCTTTTGCATGATGACCTATAGAGGGACGTTGAGGTTGACGTAGATCAGCTTGGTCGTCTCCCGGCTGGCGTCGAAGCGCCTGCTACCGATGCCGATGCCGTAGGTGAGCGAAGCCTTGCGGCCAAGCTGCCAGAACTGTTCGAGGCGCGCCTCCCACAACATGCTGTCGCCGAAGCCGTCCTGCCGGTAGCCGCCTGCGGTAACATAGACGCGCTGGCTGAAGGACTTCTCCGCATAGCGCCACGGCGTCCATTGGTACATGGTGCGCAGTTGCGCGGTGTAGTCGCGTCGAGGATTGAAGTAGGCGGTGCTGTCCAGCGTATTGCTGGTGGTGCCCACATCAAGCCAGATTGCCACCTGGTGGCGCGGCTGGTTCAGCAACCGCTGGTAAGCGGTGCCCTGCCACATCTGGTGAAAGTTGGTGTCGCTGTAGCGCGAGGCGCCGTACATCACATTGAAGTAGCGCGCATCGTCCTGCGAGTAGCGTGCCGATGCCATGGCAGCGCGGCCTGTCACGCCGGCCCGGTAGGCCTTCAGCGGCAACGCGTTGTCGTCGGAGTCAACGCCCGCGCCGAAGCGCCAGTAATCATTGGGCTGGAAGGCGACCGTGCCGGTGCCGCCGGTCTTGCCCTGACCGCCGGTGGACTGATGCAGCTCGGCGGCGGCTTCCCAGCCGTCGCGCCGGAAGTCGCCGCCGAGGCCGTTGCGTATGCGGCTGACGCTCTGGCCATCGCCGGTGTCGCCACGCGCCGTGTATTGGTGCGCGAAGACACGCCAGTAGTCCGCCATCGGTGACGAGTAGAGACGGGTGTCAACACCCCAGGCATGATCCGCCAGCACTGCGTTGCCGCGCTCGCCAATCGCGTCGATGATCAGTTGCGGTCGCTCGTAGACGCGGTACTCGCGCTGGAAGTTCTTGACGCTGTTGTTGTCGGGGAATTTGCCGTCGAAAGCCGCGGCGACCGCCTTCGCCTGATCGTACTGATGAAGTTGGAGGGCGGTCTTGCCGAGCCCCACCAGGCTTTCAATATCGCCGGGGTGGTCGACCTGCGCCTGCCGGTAGAGGCTTTGCGAGGCGTACGGGCGCTCCAGCACCAGCGAACCGTCCGCGCGGGCGGTCAGCAGGGAGGGATCGAAGGGGGCATCCTTGCGCAAGGCATCCAGTGCCTGGACACCCTCATTGACGTGATTGGTATAGAGGAGGTACTGCGCCTGCAGCTTCTTGACTCGGCCGTACTCGGGATTGGTTTTGTCCACGTCTTCGGACAACTCGGTTTGCGCTGGCGTGGTACGGGCCATCATCGAGACCAGTTCGCGCGCCGCCTCGTAGTGTCCCTGGTCCAGGTACGCAAAGAACAGGCTTTCCTGCACGTTAGGACGCGATAGCGCATAGGGTTCGGTAGTCTCCTTGATCGGCTCGATGACTGCCTGCAAGGCCAGTTCGTAGGCGCGCGAGGCAAGGTCGGGCTTGTCGAGATAGGCGTAGGCATCGCCCGCGGCGGCATAAGCCGAGCCCGGTAGCGGCTCGTTGGCCAGCGAGAGCTGCTCGTATAGCGCTGTGGCTTCCTTCATGCGTCCGCGCACGGACAACGCCGTGAGGCGATCCGCCTGGACCGCGCGCCGCACCCCGTTGTATTCGCCGTCGGCGGGAATCCTGCCTTGCAGTGCCTCGGCGGCTGCAAGCGCGCTGTCGGCGGGAACCAGGCGATCCTGGTCATTGGAAGCGCTGGCTTGCTGCCGTGCCCAACGGATTTGCTGGGCAACGGCAAGATGCTCCAGCAGCAGCAGATCCCGGCGCGCGAAGACATCCGGGCGTGCGGTGGCCTGTTCCAGCGCCAGTTTTGGAGAACCTGCTTCGGCCAGGGCAAAGATGCGCTCCCTGAGCCGGTCCTGCTCGCCGGCCAACGCGGGTTGCTCCAATCTTGCCGGTGGTTGCACGCGTGGTGTTGCCGGGTTCGCTGTCTCTGCTGCGCAATGCTCGCGAGCGAGAAGCGCCAATAGCACGGCTGTGGTTTTGAGCGTGGTCCGCAATCGCTTGCGGCTTTGCTGGGATGCGTTCACGTTTTTGTCCCCCCGGATCGCGCTACTGCAAACAAGACGTCTCCTGGCGTGCGGCATATCCTTGCCGGCACCAATGCGCTGGAACCAGAGAGACGGACATCACGCGGCCAACCCGATGGCCCCGTTGCAACACAACGCGCCAATCTGGTTCACCGAAACCTGATCTTGCTGAATTCGCTAGAAATCAAAGCGGCTCCGGATCTTCGCCGGTTGCACCCTGTTGCCTCCATCCAATGCCCCTCGCCCTCGGCAGCGATTTGTGCTGCGGCGATGCGGCCGATTTCCCCGATTCTTTTCGTTCTGTTCACGTCTGCCATGAAGGCGGCTGCTCCCTGCTAACCTCGCCCTCCAGACTTTCTCTTTGCGCCTGCATTCATGCACTTGCTTCGTGCAGGTGCGCCTATTATTTGGCAGTCGAGCGCTATTGCGACAGTGACCAGAAGCACTAGAGCGCCCAGCCGAAAGATGGAGTCGATCTAAACCGGGAAGCCAGCCGCGCTGTCATTGGCATGACACGTAGGCGTGCTCACGAACGCGCTGTGAAAAAATGCGCGTTCCTGCAGTGGGTACTGCCTCAAGTGGAAGCGGGGCGTCGAACGGGGCCTTCAGGTTTGGCTGCGCTGGGTTAGCCCGTGCCGTGCGCGCAGTTGGAGGCGAGGCATCCGCATCGCTCCAGCGGCAATTCCGCGATCTCGCAGCCTCCTTGCCCACGGAGAATCGTTCCGCTTACCTGGTACGATCAGGGATCAATTTTTCGTAGCCCGCCGAGCAAGGCAAGTGCGGGCAGATGCGACGGGGACATCCCGCGACGTTCGTGAGGACCATCGTCTTCGACGCCAGGGAGCTGAAGGATGACACCACGCCTGACTGAGACTGAAGCACGTCACCTGCCGCCCGTCCCCTTGTTGGTCGGGCGGCAAGGCAGTGTCATCCTGGAACGGCGCTGCGAACGCCGGCCGCAGGCCCGGCCCATGCCGAGCTTCACGCTGTAGTCCGGCCCGAAGGTCAAGTCGCCGGTGCGCAGCCCGACCTGCACGCGGTCGTGGCAGTGCGGCGTGCCGACTGCCGCGCTTGACGCGCAATGGCTGGGCGCCCTCCCCTCGCTCGGGTTCGCCCACAGCGCAGGAGAACCAGGTCGAGGACCCTTGCCGCTACCCCACCAGATCCAGACTGAGTGCGGCACGCATGATGGAGGCGGCAATGTGCGCCAGGCCACAAATGGGTGGGACTTCTGGCGGATAGCTGTGGATGCTGCAATTGTCTAGGCTTCTCGCACCAAACCAGAGAGGGGAACGCAGTGCCAATCTCACATACTGCCCGCCCGGCTGCTGTTGCGCGCTTTGTATTTACGGTTCTGTCGGCGGCGCTCGCGTTTGGCACGCACGCCCAATCGTCGCCAGAGACATCGCCTACGTTGCCGCAGGCGGCCTCCTCGTTGCCAGAGGCTGCGGCAAAGCCGGCGGAGCTGGCACCGGCGGAGGCGCCGGCCCAGCAACCGCAACCCGTGACCACACCGCTGGAGATAGCCGCCCCGGCGATGGCAATACCACGAGCCGCAGACCCGCAGGCCTCAATTACACAGGTACAGACGGCAAGCGCGCAACCGCCGCATTTCATCGCGCAGCCGGATGCCGCAGCCTCACAGGCGCAACCGCCAGTCATGCGCCCGCAGGCCTCCGGACCGCAACTGATGGTGCCGCGGACTGTGGGCAATGTCACCTATATTTGCGGTGGCACGGGCGTCGCGGAGCAGGACCAGCTGACCGATCTCGAACAACAATACAACCTCGGCATCATATTCACGGAGGGTCCACGCGGCGACTTACTGGCGGGAGTCAATGTCCAGCTGCGGCGGCATGGCAGGGTGCTGGTGGCGTTCCAGGCCACCGGCCCGCGCTGCCTGTTCAAGGTGCCCCCCGCCGACTATCGGGTGGAGGCCACGTACAAGCAACGAACGCAATACGTGATCTTCGAAACCGGATCCTTGGGGACAGGCATGCGCTGGTAGCAATGACCTGCGGCTGGCTGACCCAGCAGCAACTGGCGGATATGGCCAAACTGTCGCGCCAGTCCCTAAACGGCATCGAGCATGGAACCGTGAACGCCACGCTCGAAACGCTGGGCCGGCTGATGGACGTCCTCGGTCTGGCGCTTGATGTGTACGATCCCGAAGCCGACCGCAGAGCCGGGGGCACGCCGACCCGCGCGCTATGGATGGCCGTGAAGGGCGCGAACGTCAGTTACACCGGCGAGCTCACGCCTGATCAGCTTGAATGGGCGCTGGCCACTGGCGAGGTGCCGGCGGAATTTCGGCCGCAAGTAGCCCAGGTCTTGGATGAGGCGCCACTGCAGCTCGTCACCAAGGTAGTGGCCGACGTGGCGGCGAAGCAGCACCGGAAACCGGCCGACATCTGGAAGAACCTCAGACGGCTCGCGCAGTCATTGACTGCGACACGCGGAGGGCTGTGGGCATGAAGATTGAACTCCGGGGTGACATCTGGGAACGCCTGTTCCCTCACGCCTTCACGCTGATGGACGAGGTCAGGACGCACGGGGGTATCGAGCCGTTCTGGACCTTCGGGGGCAGGACGGTCCTGATCGAGGCGGGCCCGCCGATCATGCGCGAGCAGTTCGCCAGAATCCAGCGGATCGGCTTTGACCGAAGCTTTGATGAGTGCGTTGCGCTGGCGCGGGATTTTCTCAATTCGCTGCGGGAAACCAATAACGCTCCGCGAAGGGCGCGGGAACGACAGCGCCCGTAGATCTCCCGAAGTGCGCGTCGTTCTTTCAGTTCTGGCACCTGGTGGGCAATATGATCCGCGTGGACCTGCCGTCGCTGCGGAAAAAGCTGTGCGCCTGGCAGGCATTGCAAACGTGGCTGCCGTAAAGCCGCGTCTGGCATAGCTCGTTCACGCTCCCACGTTACTTGGGTATCCCTTCATACATGCTGGTGACGTCATCCATCAGCTGAAGAATACGCTCGCTGGTCGTGGCGATGTTTCTCAACTGTTCCGCGCGACTGACCCCGGTCTGATTGAGCGCCTCTTCAAAGAACAGCCACTGAGAGTCGGCAAGCTGCAGTTCGCGACGGATGGCCTCTGTGTTTTGCGGTGCTGCGGTGAGGAGTTCCTGCGCGGCTGCGAATTCCCTGGTGGCCGTGTCCAGATCCTGTGCCATCTGGGGGGAAGTAATGCCCCAGGCGCGGAACATGCTGATCTTGGCGATTCTCTGCGAGAGCATCCGCTGGCGACCGGCAACGTTGATCAGCTTACCCGTCATGGTGCCGGAATGTTTCTCGAGCAGGAGGGTTCCCTGTTGCGCAAGCTTCAGCACGTCCTCGCTCATTCTTGCGATTGCTTTCGCGCTATCGAGATTCGGATCGCCAGCGGACAGCAACTGCTTGTAGGGAATCCATGACTGCTCGAGCCTGGCGTAGGTGTCCTTGATCTCCGGCGTGGGCGCTGACGCCTTCAGCTCCATGAGCTGCTTGTCAAAGAGCGCCACGGATTGTTCGAGGATCTTCTTCGAACGCTCGACTTCAACACCAAGGCCAGCCTGGCAGTAGGCCTTGGCCATGCGCTGAGACAGCATGCGCTGGCGGCCCGCCTTGTTGATCGCCGCGTTGATTGTTGGCGTTTCGGCCGAAGCAATCCCGGCCAAGGCCAGCGCCATGACGCCGCAGGCAATCAAGCAGAAGGAACAGACGTAACGTTTCAAGGGTGTCTCCGCATTAAACTTTGATTGGATCTTTGGACGCATCGATCGAGCCGACGACGTGTCGGATCAACTGATCCATCTCCTTGATGATGTCCGCAAGCACCAGCGTGATCACCGCGAACTCCCTGCCGTACTCTCCCGCCCGCGCCGCCGAGATGCGCGCATTCATTGCGACGATGTTCGCCTGCATTGAAATACCGCTGAGGCGCTCGACGAGGTCGGTGTGGCGTTTGCGCACTGCGGCCTCGCAACGGTGCATCTCCTCCTGGTAGGCCTGCGTGACGGTCTGCAGCAGTTCAAGCACCGGCGTGGCCTGCGCCACCAGTACGTCGAGGGATGGCGCTCGCCGGCCGGTGTCGGCCAGTGGTGCGTCTATCGCTGTTCTGACCAGGGCGATGAATTCACGGATACGCGCGTCAGCGCGCGGACTGCCAAAATACAGCTGCTGCAAAGCGCCGGAGAATGCGCCGGGCAAACGCGCATTGCCCGTTACGAGATCCGAATGCGCCGACTCGAACATTGACAGGCACTTGCGCGCGATATCGAGCGCGCCAGTGTCCCCCCGCGAAGCGAGCAATATCTGGAGGACGATCCGTTGCGACAGCATGCGCTGCCTTCCGGAAAGGTTGATCAATCCGCCGATGGTTTCGGCGGACACTTCGGCCTCGGGTGACTGAGTAGAGAAAGCGTTCATGCCATGCCTTGCAGGTAGTGTCGACGCAGACGCGCACCGCGCTGACCGGCAAAGAAAAAGCGCCCCGAAGCGAGATGCCTGCAAACCGGTTGTCCGGTTCGTGATCATTTCGCTTCGGGGCGCCGTTGCCCGGGATGCTCCTTTTCGGAGCGTGTCATCGCGACTTGCCAGATTGTTTCAAGGCCGCCGTTGGCCTGTGTGTCGCCTACGCAATATCTATGCCATAGCCTACGGGGGGTTGCATCAGGCTGCGGGCGCAGGAAAGTGGCACGGCGGGGCCGACCCACGCACCGATCCCGTGCCAGATGCCTCATCACGACGCGTGCGTTGGGGCATGGCCAGCTGATCACGGGTAACTCTCGGCTTGACTGGAAGTACTTTGCCTGCCGCATCGACCCCATGGACGGCAAGCACGTCTTTGGTCAGCCCGATACCCACGATAACAATGGACATGGGGCTTCCCCTCCTGTGGTCTTGATGGCATTTCGACATGCCATCATGGCACCTCGATGCCGACTCGCGGCTTCCGCCGCAGCCTCGGGACGGGGAAGTCCCTTCCATTCGATTACCCCTGCCGTCAGCGAGGGGGCGGCATGCCACAGTCAATCGCCAATTACGGACCAGCAGGTCCGGCTGTATATGAGCAAGCGCAAACATCACACGCAGGAAGTCGCCGCGGCCAGGGCCGGCATGGCACCACGCCCGTCCCAGACCTGCCCGTGCGCGTTGCGGTAGCGCACCGCCCCAGGCGACCGGGTCGGCGGGGTCTCAGTAAAGCAGCCGGTGGCCTGCAGGTCGACCAGGGTCAGGCCGTACTGGGCCATCTGGATGCGGATCCAGGTAATCGCTTGTGCGCGCTCGATTTCGATCGACGTGGTGTAGGTGAACCGATTTGGGGGCTGCGCCGGATCCGGCGTTGTGCCGTCGTCTGGGAGCATGGGACTTCAAGGTTGTCTGGAGGTGGCCGTTGTGGGAATTCGCGCCGGCGGGAACTCGCGGCCCGCCCTTTCGCTTAAATTTTAATCAAATCCGCAGAGGCTGCCGGCCACCTGCCCCTGCGCGGCTTGTCCACAGGCGTGTCCCTGCGTGCGGTGGATCGGCCTCGGCTACTGCGGCGCGCGCCAAGTCGAGGGATGGCCGGGATTAGTCATATATAAGTAGCTTTACATATTCGAGAATGCCGACCATCCCTCTATCCGGGCAGCGCGGAAACTGGCGTTGGGTCAAGGAAATGCCAAGTGGCAGGGAGCAATTCGAGGGATTCAAACGCTCCCCCATTATTGGGGGATCAAAGAACGCAGATCGGCCGTACACTGCTTCTAACGTGTGCACTGCACCATGAGGCCGCTATGAGCATCTCCCTGCTGGGCTTCCTCGTCTTCGAGGCGCTCTGGTTCTTCCCATTCCGGAAGGTTTTCCGCACGGCTCGCTTCGAGTCGGGCTTCGAGTATCTAGCCCTGATACCTATTTTTGGGCCTCTGGCCTGCGTCTGGATTCTCGCATTCAGGCCTTGGCCACTAAAATCGAGACTGGTGCGCACGCTGGCCCCCTAGATCAATAGAGCCACCCGAAGGTGGCCGCTTTCTGGCGAATCGGTTCTACTGCGGTCGCTTTATCTGTGGAAGCGACTCTTGGAATCCGTGGAGCAAACAGCCAACGAGCGCCGGACCGTAATTGCTATCCGGACTATCTGGGATCTTCCATTCGAAGAAACCATCCTCGGAAAAGGTTGCGTTCCCCTGATCCTCGATCAGGATCACATGGAACGGAATCAGCCGCATCATCTCATCTGTGCCTAGAACGAAGCGCGAGAATTGGTACCGCCCCACGAGGTGTCCATCCCATTTCGCAAAGCCGAACTGAGCATAAACGCGACCGAAGCTAGTATTGAGTTCGAAACTCTCTCTCTCATCACCCGGTAACGCTGGGCCTTCCACCGCGGAGCGGGCCAAGAATCCCTCTTGGGCGAGACATTCGCCCACGAACCTCATGAACCGCCTCGCCTGCGCGCGAAGCATCTCGGCGCGCATGGCATTTTTCCTGGCGGCGTCGCCCTGCTCTTTTGTGGCGTCCATGTCAGCTGCATGATGGTGAAGTGACGCCCAGTCTCCGATGTGCTGGCAGTGTCTGCAATAGCCCTTCATGGGGGAATGTAGATCCGCGGATCGAGGCGGCGTGGCGAACCAATATGTATGAGAATCCGACAAGAGCAACCTCGGCCCACCGCAGGGCTGCTCGCCCGCGCGCGCTGCTTCCACGGCGGCATTTAGCGCAAGGATGTCGGTCTGGAAGGCAATGCCTTCGATCACGCCGGTGATCTCGCCAATCTGGCTGGAGGCGAGCCGGATGTCACCCATCGTATCTACCACGCGCCGCACAGCCTGCCCGCCGCGTGCAGCGAGGTCGGAGGCCTGCGCGGCCGCGTGCGCCTGGCGCTCTGCGTCCAGCTCCCCCTGTAGCGCCGCGCTGCCCCGCTGTCTATCTGGGCCGGTGGACGGGGGGCAGTTGCCCTTGCCCCAGCATGGGGCTTATCGATGGTTGGCGTCGGAGGCGGTGCTGGCGGATGCGGGCGTGCACGCCTATACGAAGGCGTACTTCGCATCAGGCGGGCCATGTCCGGTATCGAGGCCCTGCCCACGAGTCGAGCAGAGCGCGAGCGTAACGTGACGTTTTCGGCGCATGCCAGCCCGGCTCCACGCCGTGAGCACGGGACTAGCGTACATGCTGCTTGTCGGGTTCGCTGACCTCGATTAGCCTGCTATCGATGTCCATTCTTCGCTGCGCTGCGATACCAGTTTCATGCCAAAACGTTCGACCACCCAATATGGCAAGGCGCTGCAGCGCCTGCGCCAAGTCTTTTCCCCGTTGAACCTGGGGGCGGCAGCGTGGCTGATTGCAACATGGGTGTTCGCGGTGTTTCAGCTCGTGAGCGAACGGGACCGCTTGCTGCACGACGCCGCGGAGCGTACCCAGGCGGAAGCTCAGGCGTTCGGCGCGTACTCGCAATCCAGCATCCTGCGGCTGTCCGAGTTCCTCCTCGACCTGCGGGCCAGTTGGCTGGTTGGCCAGACGGGGTTCATCGACATGGTGCGTGAGCGGGAGAACCTGGTGGTAGACCTGTCGTTCCAGGTGGCAGTGATCGACAAGCATGGCCTGCTCGTCTACTCGTCCATCGCCCCGCCCGCGCCCGGCGAGAAGGTCGACCTGAGCGGGCGCGAGCATTTCCGGATCCATCGGAACGCGGGCGGGCGCGACATGCTGTTCATCAGCGACCCGGTGAAGGGCAAGGTCTCGCACAAATGGTCGATCCAGTTCACGCGCCCCATCCTGCGCGCGGGCAGCTTCGACGGGGTCATCGTGGTCTCGGTCAGTCCGGAGCAGTTCGCCAGCTTTGCGCAGACGTTCACTAACCGTGATGGCGAAGTGGCGTCGGTCATCAAGACTTCAGGCCAGGTCATTGCGCGCGTGCCGGCCCTGGAGGGCACGCTGGCAAGGGCGGTCAGCAACAGGCCGTACCTCGCCAGCGAGTCGCCCCAGTCTGGTAGTTATCGGGCGGTGTCGGGCTCCGAAGGCGTGGAGCGGGTCTTCGGCTATCACCGTATGCCGGAGTTCGGGCTCAATTTCGTGGTGGGCGAGTCGGTCGGGCTGGTGCTGGCGCCCTACGAGGTCTATCGCCGCGTTGCCTTGGCCGGTGCCATGGCTTCCACGCTGCTGCTTGGCCTGTTGTACTACAGCTTGCGCCGCACCATGGCGGAGCGACGGCGCCATATGGAGGAGATGCGGCTGGCTTCGCTGGTCTATTCGTCCAGCAGCGAGGCCATGGTGGTGACGTCGCTCGATGGCACCATCATCGACGTGAATCCGGCCTTTGCCGCCGCCACCGGCTATACAGCCGAGGAGATCAAGGGCCGCTCGGGCTATAGCATCAGCGGGGCAGGCAATGCGGCAGGGCTGGTCGAACGCCTGCGGGCTACCGTGGGAGCCAAGGGCAGATGGAGCGGCGAATTCTCGATCCGCCGCAAGGACGGCAGCGAGTTTCCCGCCTACCTGACGGTGGATACCTACCTGGCCCACGCGTATGGCGAGCGCCGCCGCGTCGCGCTGATCCATGACATGACCGAGAAGCGCCAGGCGGAGGAAGTCATCCGGCACCAGGCGAATTTCGACGCGCTCACGGATCTGCCCAACCGCCGCCTGTTTTTCGACCGGCTGGAGCGGGAGATCGAGCGTTCGCGCGGCACACAGGATGTGCTGGCGCTGCTGTTCATCGACCTGGATCGCTTCAAGGAGGTGAACGATACCCTCGGCCACGACCAGGGCGACCTGTTGCTGCTGGAGGCGGCGCGGCGCATTGCGGCATCGGTGCGCGCGTCGGATACCGTGTCGCGGCTGGCGGGCGACGAGTTCACCGTGATCCTGCCCGCGGTGGGCGATGCCGGCGTTGCCGAGGGCATTGCCCAGGCGATCCTGCAGCGGATTTCCGCGCCTTACCGCCTGGCCGGCGAGCTGGTGGTGGTATCGGCCAGCATCGGCGTGGCCACCTACCCCAAGGACGCCAACAACGCCGAGGCCCTGCTGGTGTGCGCCGACCAGGCGATGTTTGCCGCCAAGCAGGAGGGCCGCAATCGCTGGAAGGTCTTCACCCAGGCGCTGCTGCAGGCGGAAAAGGAGCGCCTGCGCATCACGCAGGATCTGCGCACGGCGCTGGCGTCCGGGCAGTTCGCGCTGCACTACCAGCCCATTGTCAATCTGCGCACGGGCAAGGTCTGCAAGGCCGAAGCCCTGATTCGCTGGAACCATCCGGTACGCGGGCCGATCCACCCGGCCGATTTCATTGCCGTTGCAGAGGAATCCGGCCTCATCATCGACATCGGCCGCTGGGTGCTGACGGAAGCCCTGGACCAGCTTGTGCGCTGGCAGGTGCTGCTGGGCAAGGGCCTCCAGATCTCGGTCAACAAATCACCCATGGAGTTTTGCGCGCCTGCGAGCGGGCCCGAGTCCTGGTCCAGCATGATCGAGCGCAGGAACGTGCCGGTGGGCAGCCTCGTCATCGAGATCACGGAAGGCTCGCTGATGGAGCAGAACGCCGACGTCATGGATCAACTCTCCCGCTTCCAGGCGGCGGGCATCGAGATCGCGCTCGACGACTTCGGCACCGGCTACTCGTCCTTGTCGTACCTGCGGCGCCTGGACATTGACTACATCAAGATCGACCAGTCCTTCATCCGCTCGCTGACGCGGGGCCCGGACGACGTGGCCTTGTGCCGCGCCATCATCAGCATGGCGCATGCACTGCGCATCCGCGTGATTGCCGAGGGCATCGAGACCGAGTCGCAGCGCGACATCCTGCTGGCTGCCGGCTGCGACTACGGGCAAGGCCACTTCTTCTGTCCGCCGGTGGAGGCCAGCGCGTTCGAGGCCTTCGTGAGCGCCTTGACTTAACAGGCTGCTGAACTTCGTCCCGCGCAACGGCGGCTTTTCCCGCTCGCGCGGCGACGACTCTGTTTTTTCCACATCCTGAAACGTAGGCGTAGCTTCGTCGGCTTTTCGACTGCCTGACGCCTGTTTCCCGCGCGCTTTTGTCCCTTTATCAATCGGATCGGGCACTGCAGAGCGTCGCCCATTGGTGTTTTGCGCCACGTGCGGCATGACCCTCATCCTCAGGCACGCTTCGACGAACTCCGCTGCGTCATAGCCCTTGTCTGCACCGAGCGTGAGCACCGTGCCTGGATCCTCAACGGCCTGCCGAGCATCGTTGATCATGACCTTGGCGGCCTCGCGTTCTGCGCAACCGTCCGCGACAGTCATCATGGCGCTGGCCACCAGGCCATGACGGTTATCGCTCAGGGTGTGTCCCATGTAGCGCAGTGCACTGGCTGTATTGCCTTTGCGGAACAGCCGAGCATCGGGAAATAGCCGGGAGGCCCCTATTGCTCCAGGTATCGCAGCGCATCCAACGCCGCCATGCATCCAGAGCCGGCGCTTGTAATTGCCTGCCGATAAATTTGGTCTTGCACATCGCCGGCAGCGAAAACTCCAGGCACGCTAGTCATGGTTGCGAACCCGTCGACACCGGTGGAGATATATCCATCCTGCATGCCAACTTGTCCAGCAAAGATTCCCGTGTTCGGTTGGTGCCCAATCTGGGGTAATCGTCCTTTATGCGTCGACGTGGATCAACACGAGCGATCCACAGATGTCGTGAAACGTCCAGTGACATCATGTCGGCCGATGCCTTCTTTCCGGTGCCCCAGTAGCACCTCGCTGAAATTGGTCGAGGCGTCGACCTCCAGCAATAGGTCCGGAAACTGGACATCGCCAATTGTCTTGAAGATCAAGTCGCGCGTGCGGCGCGGCTCATCGTCCTGCTCCACCGGCGCAATCACCGGCAGGTGAAGCATGCCATCGTCTCCAATTTCGATCTTGCCTTGAGCGCAGGCCTCGGCCACCGCAGCCACCCCAGCACGCAGGGTATCCAATAGTTGTGCGATGAAGGTATCAGCTGCGAGTGGCAGGCCCAACAGCCCGAGATACTTGGCACGGTCGCGCTCCCACTCATTGGCAGGGATGAGCATTTGGTCGCCATCACGAAAGCGGATCGAGTGATCAATCCATACGCTGCCCCGGCGCAGGCCATTTCGTAGCGACATCTTGGTACAGGCGGCGAAGGCCTGATAGCCACGCTTTGGATCAGGGTCATGGACGAGGCCATGCCATGCCATGCCGTGCCAACGCCGCCAGTCTCCGTAAAGTCTTCTGGCAGGGCATTGAGCTTCCTCGTCTGCAGATCGCGCCACGCCTTGAGGTTCGCAAAGCCAGAATCATCCTCCCTGCCTCCGAATTCCAGGCCATCCAGGCCCGACAGGAGAGCGTGAATCCGCTGATGGTCACCGGTCAGCGCCGCGCGCACATGTGACGCAAAGCTCGATTGCGTCGCATCGGTGACGTCGGCCAGATGCTTCAGCGCTTCATCCACCCGCTGCTTGGTGGACTTGCTCTTGTCTTGCAGAACGGCCTCGGCCTTGAGCGCCTGCTGCCGGTCTTCCATGGCAGAGCGGGTGTGCGTCGACTGCGCCGTGCTGGCCGCGCGTCGGAACAAATCCTGGCTGCGTCGGCTGGTCTGGTGTATTGCGATATCGGTGAGTTCCAGCAAACTCATCCGTAGAAAGCACACCAGTTCAAGTCCCTCGGTGCTCTCCTTAAGTGTTTTGGTCTTGGCTGGTCGCCTTGCTTGCACCTTCTGCGCATAGGCACGCAGTTTGGGCAAGGCGATGTCATCCAGGTTCCACTCATGCACAGCAAGGGACTTTAGGTACCGGATCTTGCCAGCGTTTCAACGAGGTTCTTGGGGCCGCTGCGCTTGGAAGGCGCCTTGATCCACTCGAGGTGCGTTGTAGAGCCGTCAGCCCGTGGACTGCGGACGGATTCCATGCAGTGCCGCAGCGTAGCCACTGGCACTGCCCGGTTGACCGCTGCGAGCATTTGCGCCTCGTAGGCGGAAAATGCCTGGCGTGCCAAATCGGTGATCTGGCGCTGGCCGGGAATGAGGCGGCAACGCTCGTAGAGCCATCGCTGGGCGGTGGCGACAAGTTCATCCATGTGTGCCGCTGCGGCAGCTTGCACGTAGAGCATCTCCAGCAAAGCAGCCTGGCTGGTGACATCGAACGCCTTGATGCCAAGGTGCTCCTTGACCCATTGCTGATGCTCGTACAACGTCGGGCGTCGTTGGTACAGCGTCTTCAGGCTGGCAATCGACAGCGGCGGCGCTGAAAAAGCTTCGCATAGGTACTGAAGGAGATTGCGCGGCACGGCAGCAACCCGGTCCAACGGCCGACCGAAGGTCCGGAGACCAACGAGCTGTAGGCCTACCGCTGCGTATCTGTCGGCCCGAAACCGCTCCCGTATTGCCGCAATATCAGCATTGGTGAGCTGAAAGAACTGCCGCAGGTCAAATTCTGTCAAGCGGGCAGGCAACTCTTCCCTACCAACGTAGCGATACGCAAATGCCGACATCTACACTTTTCGGGGCGTCGTTCGGGACAAAACTGTACGACAAGTGCTTGGATGGCCGCAATAAGGTCAACCGCGCGGGATGCAACCCACCCAACATCGGGGCTGACTAATAACCGTATCAATCTGCACGAAAAGGACGATTACCCCGACAAGCGAGGCCTCGCTGCGCGTTGCCAACTCGGGGATTGGCACCTGCATCATGTTTCGTGCGGCCTCGCGTATCGCGCTGGTAAGGCACTCACGTTTGCCAGCCAGGTCAAGACTCCCCTGGTCCCGGATCAAGCGGGTCGCGTTGAAACGCCAAGCGGGACGCCGTGCGGTGGCTCCGGCCTCGGGTGCCGCGCTGATGCCGACGGTGGCGTGGCACACGTGGTCCATCCGCGGAGACGCTTTGGGGCCAAAGAGCTGGCGCGAATCGCCGACCAGGAACTATCGGCTCTCATCCACGCTTTGGATAAAGCCCCAAGGCGCCGCACGGAGTCTAGGTTCCCTGCCGCGGAGCACCGTGCAATCTCCCCCACGCCATAGATCCGCAAGCCCACGCTCTACCATCATTGCATCGACATAGGCACAGGCGCGACGGATTTTCTCGGCACACGCATCATGCCGACGACGCCGTCTCAGCCAGGACGCGACCGCATGCCGCCGGCTCATAAAATCATCGGCCTGGACGATCCCGCCCGTCCCGTAATTGGCTTCGTTGACGAGACCTCTTAGCAGTCGGGGCGTGGTAGCGTGGCGGCAGGCCTGGATCGGCAGGTGAAGGCACCGCAGGCGTCGCGCAGGCTCTGCAACGATTAGACTGTAGGACGTTCCTTCGTACCAGTCGCAGCAGCGGCGATGCGTTCCTCTTCACGCGCTATCTCGAGTGTGTCGCGAAGGTTGAGGCGTAGCATCTCGATCCCGCCTACGTAACCCCCAAGGGCGCTTGTCGCACGGTTCTCGATCTCGTCTGCCGACGTCAGTCCAGCGGCAACGAGTGCGCGAATGTCTTCGCGATCGTTACCGGCGAGTCGCGCGATTTTGCTGACAGCGAGATCCACGGGGGAGAGCACGCGTACCTGTATCTGATCCAGGCCCAGGTCCACCGGAATAGAGTCTTCCTGGTAGTCCTCATGCATTAGCGCGAACGTTGGATTGTAGTTTGTGTCCAGGTAGATGACCTGAGGCGTCCCATCTTCCAAGACCACGTCCACAAGCACGTCCTGAGGTAACAGCACCCGGCCAGCGAATTCAGCGTCAACGTCCGTCGTGACTCGGCTTGCCGTATAGAGGTGCACGGCCATCCCCCCAGCCAGGTAGACCGTCAGTGGTTGTCGAAGGGAAAGGCGCTGCTCAAGCTGCTTGAACAGCTCGCGAAGGCCCTCGGCAAGTGCCGTGCGTGTGTGGAAGGATACGTTGTCGGCCATTTCAGTGAGGCCGCAACTGCATAGTCAGCATATCGCGCAGCCGAGGCAAGCCCGATACCCAGCCTTTCCGAACCACGTCAGCGCTGGACACCTTATCGGTCGGATACAGACGGAAGTATTGCTCGCTCGCATGCATCAAGCGAACTGATTCCACTGGCAAACGCGACTGCAGCACCATCGCGGCAAGACGAAAAACGTTGGCTTCTCGCTGATCGAAAGCTACCGTGATGTCACCGCGCGACGCGGCCGCGCACCGGGCCAAAACGTTGCGCTCGTCATCCCTCGATGTCATGCTTTCGCTCCCAACTTACTGTTGCTGACCATTGCTAGCCGGTAGTCCAACTTTACCGTTCCCAGTGCATCAAGGCAATCTTGACTGACTACACTTGGCAAAGCTCCTCAGCTGCACATATCGATTGTGATTCATAAAGCACATAACCTATATTATGCGCATAAGCAATGTCAGGGCTAAATAGTAATGTCGTACTTGGGCCAAATAGAAATGTCGTACCCATGAGCTAACGCGAGCATGCTGGCGCTCTATCCGCCTGGATCGGAGTCCAGCCATGCCGAAGCCCGAGATAGTGACCATGTCGATGCGTGAACTGGACCGGCTCAAGGTGATTCAGGCCGTCGTTGAGCACGGCCTGACGGTTTGGCGTGCGGCCGAGAAGCTGGGACTGCCCCGGCGCCAGGTGGAACGCCTGGTGATCCGGTATCGCGAAGACGGTCCAAGCGGACTAGGTTCGCGTAAGCGCGGCCGTGATAGCAATCGGCAACTGCCGCCAGGTCTGGAATCCCGCGTGCGCGGCCTGATCCGCGACACCTATGCCGATTTCGGTCCGACCTTGGCCTGCGAGAAGCTGCGCGAGCGCCATGGCATCGACCTGGCCACGGAGACGGTGCGGCGGATCATGATTGACGCCGGCTTCTGGGTGCCACGCTTGCAAGCACCTTTTTCGCGGCCGGTTTCACAGCGAGCGGCAAAGCGCGATCGACGAGGCGCTGTCGGAGGATGACATTGGCCCAATGGCGCCATCACGAAGCGGTAGGCCTGAGCGCCTGTTGGGACATTCGGCGCTGGCGTCCCAGCCCCCGCCCAGCGCCAGGAACAAGGTCACGGTGTCCTGCAGCCGCTGGGTCCTGGCTTGCAGGTAGCCGATATCGGCCTGGTGAAACTGCGCATCCGCCACCAGCACCTGCAAGTAGCCGGCGGTGCCGGCCTGGAAGTTGGCCTGGACCTCCTGCAAGGCCTCATGGGCGAGAGCCCGCGCATGGCGCGTGGCCTCGACCAGTTCAGCATCGTGCTCCAGGGCGCGCAACGCGTCTGCCACCTGTCCAAATGCAGCCAGCACCACCTGACGGTAGCCGGCCTGCGCCGCGTCCATCTGCGCCAGGGCGGCTTGCCGCCGGTAGTACAGTTCGCCGCCATGGAACAGCGGCGCTGTGAGGCCCGCCCCCAGGCTCCAGACTGCGCTGCCGCCGCCAAACAGCGTCCCGATCTGCAAGCTCTGGCGGCCATAGCCAGCACTCAGGGTAATGGCGGGAAACATGGCGGCGGTGGCCACGCCCACCTCGGCGCTGGCGACGTGGAGCTGCGCTTCGGCCAGCAGCACATCGGGACGGCGCCGGACCAGTACCGCCGGCAGCAGCCGGGGAATGTCCGCCGGCAAGCGCAGGTTCTCAAGCGTCACGGCAACCGGCTCGCCCTCGGCAGGGTAATGGCCAGACAGGGTCGCCTCCAGATGATCGGCCTGCTCCAGCTTTTGCCGCAGCGGCGGCAGCGTCGCCTCCAGCGCGGCAAGCTGCACCGCCAGGCTCAGTTCGCTGGCGTGTGCTGCCGTGCCGGCCTGCACCTGCGCGTGCGTGATCTCCACCTGCTCGCGCACCAGGGCCGCCAGCTCGGTGGTGGACTGGATCTGTGCCGCGTAGCCAGCCTGGGCGACCACGGCGTTGACCAGATTGCCCGTCAGCGCCAGGTAGGCGGCGCCGAGCGTCTGCCGCTGCAGGTCAACTTGTGCGGACAGCGCCTCGACCGTGCGCCGGTTCAGGCCGAACAGGTCGAGCGTATAGCTGACCGTAGCGCTCAGCGAGAACAAGTTGAAGACGGTGCCCGGGACGGCTTGGCCGAAGCGGACCGGCGATGCTGCCTGCCGCGTGGCCCCTGCCGCGGCGTCCAGCTGCGGGTAGAACACGCCGGCGCCAGCGCGCATGGCGGCCTCGCTCTGCCGCAGGTTGGCCTGCGCCGCCTGCAGTGTGGGGTTGCCCGCCAGAGCCCGGGTCATGGCGCCGTCCAGCGCGGCGCTGCCGAACATGCGCCACCAGTGCGCCGGCAACGTGGCCCCCTCCATGAAATTTTGCGAGATCCCGTCACCAGGCACCGTGCGCGCCGCGTCTGCATCGCGCGTAAAGCTAGCCGGCACCGCCGGCTCGGGGCGGACGAAGTCCGGGCCCACGGCGCAGCCAGCCAGCAAGGTGAGGATCAGCGCGAACCCGGGCAGCGCATGGCGCTTCACGACGTGCCACCCAGGTAGACATCGACCAGTTGGCCCGGATAGACAGTGACGTTCTGCGGCGGGCTGAACCTGAATAGCAGGGGCAGCACGCGCACGTCCACGCGCTCGGTACGCTGGTCGGACAGCTGGATCTTTGGCGTGACGTAAGGCTGCGTGCGCACGAACTCCAGCGGGATGCTGGTGTTCGTGCCGCGCACAAACATCCTCCCCTGCATCGCCTGTCCGGATTTCGCGCTCGGCAGGCGCTGCAGCAGGATCTCGTCGACATACACGCGCACCGCCAATGTGCCTGGCGCGCTGCCCATCACGATCACAGGGGTGTTGGCCTGCGTATAGGTGCCGTAGGTGCCTTGCGAGGACACATAGGCGCCCACTGCCGTATTGACCGACATGACCACGCCGTCCACCGGCGCGTGGACCACATACTTGCCGAGCAATGCCGTGGAGGCGGCAGCGGCCTTGCGCAACGCATCGACCTGCCTTTCCTGATTGCGGATGTCGTAGACCCAGGCGCCTGCGCGCGTCAGCTCCAGCTGGCGGCGCGCCACGTCGAGGTTGCCGCGCGCCACGCGCACCGCATTGGCGGCGTTGTCCATGGCGTCCTGGCTGACCGAGCGGGCGTTGAGCGCATAGGACCGCTGCAGCTTGTCGAGCTGGTCTTGCACCGTCTTCAGGCTGGCGGAACTCGCCTCGGCCTGCGCGCGTGCCACCTCCAGCGTTTCCTTGCGCGGCTGCGCCTTGAGCTGCGCGAGCTGGGCCTCGGCAGCCTGCACCTGCGCCTGTTGCTGCGCGGCCAGCGCGCGCTGCACGGAATCCTCGATCACCAGCAAGTCCGCGCCCCGCCCCACCTCTTGCCCCTCGCGCACCGGAATACGGATCACCGTTCCCGCGACTTCGGGATACAGGTTGATGTTGGCGCCGTTGTCCTGGTAGCTCTCGATGATGCCATTGGCGTAGATACCGTTCTTGTACGGATTGGCCGCTGGCTGGAACACCGGCGGCAGCGGCGGCCGCTGCTGAGCATAGATAATGGCCGCCACTACGCCGATCAGGGCGCCCAGCGCTGAAAGGATGAACAAGAGCTTGTTCTTCATCGCGCCTCCCCCCGCTCGATACCCTTGAGCTTGCCATCTTCCATATCCAGGATGCGGGTGGCCATGTCGAAAATACGGCCATCGTGGGTGACGATCACGATGCAGCGCTTGTCATTAAGGATATGCACCTTGACGAACTCCATGATGGCGTGGCCGGTGTCGCCATCCAGCGAGGCCGTGGGCTCGTCGAGAATCAGGATGTCGGGCTGGCTAACAATGGCACGTGCGATGGCCACGCGCTGTTGCTCGCCGCCGCTGAGCTTGATCGGCGGCAACTGGGCGCGGTTGGCCAGCCCGACGATTTCCAGGTAGCGCTTGGCTTCGTTCAGCGCATCGTTCCAGTCGCGGCCCTTGAGAATCAGCGGGATAGCCACGTTTTCCAGCGTGGTCAGGCGCCCGAACAGGTGGAAGTCCTGGAACACGAAGCCGATCCTGGCGAGACGGAAAGCCGCCAGCGCATCGTTGTCCATCTGCCAGATACTGTTGCCGTCGATCACCACCTCGCCACCGTCCGGGCGCAGGATGCCGGAGATCACGCTCAGCAGCGTGGTCTTGCCGCTGCCGGATGGGCCTACGATAAACAGGATCTCGCCGAAGTACGCCTCGAAGGTGACCTGCCTGAGCGCGTTGGTCCGGGCCTCCCCTTCGCCAAACCATTTGTCCAGCGCCTTTGCGGCAATGGCAACGCGCGGCATGCTTACCCCCGGAAGATGTCGAAGGGTTCGATGCGCAGCACCTTGCGCACGCCGATATAACCGGACACGGCCGCGATCACGATCACCATCACCAGTGCGAGGCCCAGGTTATAGAACGTGATCATGGCGGCGTAGTCGGGGATACGCAGCCGCGCCAGGCGGATCAGGATGGCGCACAGCCCAATGCCCAGGCCGTAGCCGGTCAGCGCGGTGAAAGCCGCCTGGAACACGATCATCGCCACCAGTTCGTGCCCCTTGGCGCCGATGGCCTTGAGTGCGCCGAATTTCTCCAGGTTCTCGAGGATAAAGGTGTAGAACGTCTGCCCGGAGATCGACAGCCCGACGATAAAGCTGATCACGGTCATCAGCAGGATATTGGTGCCGAGCCCGGTCTGGTATTTGTAGAAATCCGAGATGCGCTGGATGAACTGCGCCTTGGTGAGCGCGCGGTAGCCTAGCCGTTGCACTTCCCGCTGGATACGCGTGACGTCCGCCACGGACTTGGGCTCCACGAGAATGTAGGAGATCGTATAGCGCGTGGTCGGCAGGTACTGGATGGCGCGCTGGTAGGTCGTGTAGAGCGTGGGCACACCAAACAGGCCCGTGGTGGAGACCTGTGCAATCCCGACAATGACGCCGCGGTTATCGTTGATCTCGAACTCGGTGCCGACCGCCGGGTTCTCCAGCTTGTTGAATTCGGCATCCTTGACGACCAGGAAGGCGTTCTCGGCGTAGATATCCTCGATCCTGCCATTGAGCACGTCGGGCCGCCCGAACAGGCTGGCGTCATCAATGCCAACCACGGTCACTGGCTGGTAGGTGCCGCTCCTGAGACGCACCAGCGCACCGCCCGAGTAGAGCGGGACTGCAAACTTGACGCCCTCGATACTGCGCACGGCATCGAGCATGTAGTCCGGCATGCCGATGGTGTTGGCCACGGTATTGACCGCCGGGTCCATGACCCAGATGCTCGCCCCGATGTTGTACACGGTCGATGACGAGCGATTGAGCACGCCGGCAAACAGCGAGGTCATCTCGATCATCAGAAACACCGCGAATGTGATCCCGACCAGCAAGCCGGTGAACTTGGCCCGGTCGTTGACGAGCAGCTTGTAGGCGAGTTTGAGGATACCGGGCACCATGTTCTTGCTTGCTTGACCGTGTGCTGCGCAGGGGGCATCAAGGCACGCTGGTGCCGTGTACTCAGTCTAGTGTCGGGCGCTTGGTGGCCTTTGATGCAGATCAATCTCGCCTGCGGCGCGGCTGGTGACACCGGAGCTGCGTGCAATCCAGCACAATCGTTGTCGGCCTGGCCCTGATCGGCCTTGCCGTCACCGGCACGATCGGCGGGTGGGGATGGATCGGCGTGATCCCGGTCCTGACTGGGCTCATCCGCAACTGCCCCCTCTACAGCCTGCCCGGCCTCGGGCGGAAACCCCGACTGATCCGGCCGGCCTGCCGCCCGCGGCCCCTGGCGGCAGGCGTGCGCGGCCGGAAGAGGTCGCAGCGCTGATTGGACTTGCAGTCCGCGTGACTCGATGGTGCGCTTGCTGGTCGAGCAAGGCCACGCGGTCTTCATGATCTCGTGGAAGAACCCGGGTGCCGATGCGCGCGACCTGGTCTGGTCCCCCATCATGAGCGAGCGCCTGCTCGGCGAGCGGCTGCGCCCGAACGACCTGGTGTCATGGACCCGGGTTGCCACTCGCCTGCCCTTGCGCATGCAATCAGAGTGGCTGCACAAGCTGTTCCTCAACAACGACCTTGCGCAAGGACCCTATTGCGTGGATGGCCGCCCCGTCGCCCTGTTCCGGCTCATCGTGCGCCACGCAGTGCCGAGGTTTGGCTGTGTTGGCGGTATTGGCGAGCATGTCCGAGGGCGGCCCCGGAAGACACCATCTCAGCGGATCGTCACACGCTGCTGCGGCGAGGCTTCCTTCTTGGGCAGTACCACCCGCAGGACACCGTTCTCGTAGCTGGCATCCACCTTGCTTTCGTCCACGGAACTGTCCAGGGTAAAGGCGCGTTGCATCGAGCCACTGTAGCGCTCACGCCGGATCACCCGTTCGCCTTCCTTCTGCTCGGAAGACTTTTCCACCTTGGCCGAGATCATCACCGTGCCGCGATCGACGGATACTTCGATATCTTCCTTCCTGGCGCCGGGAATCTCGGCGACGACGTTGTAGGCCTTGTCAGACTCGGTCACATCGACCTTGAACGCGAATCCTCCTTCATAGTTGCCGCGAAACGCGCGCAACATGCCCTGCAGCATGTCCCCAACCGGTTCGATCGACAGCGGATCGTGAATCCTGAGATTGCTCATTGTCGCCTCCTTGCAGTGAAGGGCCCGCATGGCGAGCGGACCTCCACTTCATGGTGGCACAGCGCGCCTGCCGTATCTTGTTCCAGATCAAGCGCGGCGTTGCCCGGCAACGAGAGATCCTGGGGGGCCAGGGCTGGCCTGCAGCGCCAGGTAGTGGAGGCTTTGGAAATCCCGGTCCATTGATACCGCTGCTGCCAGATCGGCAACATCCTTGTCCTGCATCAAGACCGATGTACCCAAGCTGAACAATGCTGGCATATGGCCTGACGCACAGCCCGTCCCGCAGCCGGATACGGATCTGGCGCCACCTTCCACCCCGGCAACCCCAACCACAATGAGCATTCGTAACCTGGAACATCTGTTTCATCCGCGCTCGGTCGCGGTGATCGGGGCGTCCACACGACCACACAGCGTAGGGGCCACCGTGCTTGCCAACCTCTGTGCCAGCGGCTTCGCCGGCCCGGTGTATGCGGTGAACCCAAAGTACCGCGCGCTGGAAGGCCGGCCTTGCTATCGCTGCGTCGCCGCGCTGCCAGATACGCCCGAACTGGCAGTGATCTGCACGCCGCCCCACACGGTGCCGGGCCTGATCGCCGAACTGGGCGAACGCGGCACCCTGGCCGCCGTGGTTCTTACCGCGGGCATGGCGCGAGCGGACGGCGCGGGCGGACAAACCCAGCAGGATGCAATGCTCGGCGCCGCCAGGCCGCATCTGCTGCGCATCCTTGGCCCCAACTGCGTGGGGCTGCTCGTGCCGGGCCTGGGGTTGAACGCCAGCTTTGCGCACGCGCCGCCCCTGCCCGGCAAGCTGGCCTTCGTCTCGCAGTCCGGCGCGCTGACCACGGCGGTGCTGGACTGGGCAAGATCGCGCCAGATCGGCTTTTCTCACTTTGTCTCGCTCGGGGACAGCGCCGACGTCGACGTGGCGGACGTGCTCGACTATCTCGGCAGCGACCCGGGCACCCAGGCGATTCTGCTGTATGTGGAAGCGCTCAGGTCCGGGCGCAAGTTCATGTCCGCAGCGCGCGCGGCTGCCCGCAACAAGCCAGTGCTGATCATCAAGGCCGGCCGGGTGCCAGAAGGCGCGAAAGCAGCAACCTCGCATACCGGAGCCCTGGCTGGCGCCGACGATATCTACGACGCGGCGATCCGCCGGGCCGGCATGTTGCGTGTGGACAGCACCGAGGACATGTTCGACGCAGTGGAAACGCTCGCTCGCGCGCGCCCGCTCGCCGGCGATCGCCTGGCGATCATGACCAACGGTGGCGGCGCTGGCGTGATGGCCACCGATGCCTTGATGCTTGGCGGTGGCCGGATGGCCACCCTGGGAGACGACACGCTGAAGTTGCTGGACGCGGCCTTGCCACCAACCTGGTCGCACGGGAACCCCGTCGACATCGTTGGGGACGCTCCCGTCGAACGTTACGTCGACACCTTGAAGCGACTTGCGGCGGACCCCGGCAGCGATGCAATCCTGATGATCCACGCTCCCACGGCGATCGTGCCAAGCAGCGACATCGCCATTGCCCTCACCTGCGCCCTCACCAGCGCCAGCACGCCAACTGCGCCGGCCACACCGTCGACGGTATCGCACCCCGTCTTCACAAGCTGGCTCGGCGGCGACTCGGTGACCCGCGCCCGCCAGATCTGCCGGCACGCCGGCCTTCCCACCTACGACACACCGGAACAGGCCGTGCGCGGCTTCTTGCAGGCCGTGGCCTACCGCCGCAACCAGGAACTGCTGATGGAAACGCCGGCATCGGTTCCGCCAGGTCCCGATCCCGACAGCGAACGGGCGCGACAGTGCATCCGCGACGCGCTCGCCACTGGCCGGTCGATGCTGACCGAACCCGAAGCCCGCACGGTCCTGACCGCCTACGGCATCCCTGTGGTGGAAACCCGGACCGCTGCCGATATCGATGCCGCCGTCGCCGCCGCCGAAGGCATCGGCTTTCCGGTTGTCGCCAAGATCCTGTCGCGGGACATCACGCACAAGTCCGATGTCGGTGGCGTGGCGCTGGACCTGCAGTCTGCCGGCCAGGTACGGCAGGCCCTGGAGCGCATGGAAGCCCGCATTCGCAGCGAACGGCCCGGGGCGCGCCTGGATGGCTTCACGGTACAGCGCATGATCCGCCGGCAGGGTGCTTTCGAATTGATCCTGGGCGCCACCACCGATCCGGTGTTCGGCCCTGTGGTGCTGTTTGGACACGGCGGCACCGCCGCCGAGCGCATCGCCGACCGTGCCATTGCCCTGCCGCCGCTGAATGTCAACCTGGCAAGGGATCTTGTCGGCCGCACGCGCGTTGCGAAGCTGCTTGCGGGCTATCGGGACCAGCCGCCGATCCGCCATGACGCCCTGTACCAGGTCCTGATCCAGCTGTCACAACTGCTATGCGACCTGCCGGAAATCACCGAACTCGATATCAATCCGCTGCTGGCCGACGGCGCTGGCGTACTGGCCCTGGATACGCGTATCGGCGTGGCCACAGCCACGCAGCCTGGCGCCGCCCGCCTTGCCATCCGGCCTTATCCCAAGGAACTGGAGGAGACTGTGACGTGGCACGGCGCACCGTTGCAATTGCGCCCCGTGCATCCCGAAGACGAGCCCGCCTACCAGGCCTTCTTTGCCGCTATGGCGCCGGAGGACATCCGCATGCGTTTCTTCTGCATGATCCGCCAACCGCCGCACAGCCAGCTCGCACGAATGACCCAGATCGACTACGCCCGCGAGATGGCATTCGTCGCCGTCGGAGCGGCAACCGGCGGGCAGCCGGCCATCCTGGGCGAAGTGCGGGCCGTGGCCGACCCCGACAACCAGCGCGCTGAGTTCGCCGTGGCGGTGCGCTCCGATTGCAAGCGCCAGGGCATCGGCAGCCTGCTGCTGGGCAAGATGGTGGCCTACTGCCGCACACGCGGCACGCGGGAGCTGGTCGGGACCACGCTGGCAACCAACAGGGCGATGCTCAGGCTCGCCGAAAGCTGCGGTATCCACGTGCTGCGCACTGGCCAGCCTGCCAGCGACGGCGTGGAACTCCGTCTCTTGCTGACGGGGTCGAACTCAGGCAATGGGCCATGACATTGCACTGGCCGCCCGCCTTTGCCTAAAACACTACCTCCCAGAACGCCCACCCCTACTC
>NZ_JBXASU010000042.1:0-64393 GCF_058809705.1 Cupriavidus sp. MPR-AND1C
GTGGTGGTGGGGGCTCGGGCGGGAGCGCCTCAAACGGCGGTGCCGGTGGCCTGGGCGTGGGTGCCATATGGAACCAGGGCACTGTGCATATCACGGCTTCGGCCTATGCGGCGATAGCCGGCAACGCAGGCGCAAGCGGGGCCGGCGGCCCGGCACTCGGCGGAGGGGCTACCGGTATCAGCCCCACAGCCACGGACAAGATCTACAACGACACCGGCGGTGTCCTCGACAAGACCTACGTCCCGAACGCCGCCCCCGTTGCCACCACGAGCGGCGGCACGACCGCGTTCACCGAAGGCAACAACGTTGCCAGCACGCCGGTGGTGGTCGATAGCGGCATCACGTTCAGCGATGCTGACAACACCACGTTCGCCAGCGGCAAGGTGGCGATTACCGGCAATTTCCACAGCGGCGAAGACGTGCTGGCCTTTACCAGCAACCCCGCCACCATGGGCAATATCTCGGCGAGCTACAACGGCGCGACCGGGGTGATGACGCTGACCTCGGCCGGCGCGACCGCCACCACGGCGCAGTGGCAGGCAGCGCTGCGCTCGGTCACGTACACCGATAGCTCGGACACGCCGAACACCAGCAGCCGCACCATCAGTTTCACCGTCAATGACGGCACGTCCGATAGCAATGCCGCGGCCAAGACGGTCAGCGTTGCCGCGGTCGACGACTCGCCCATTGCAACGGCCAGCGGCGGCACCACCGCGTTCACCGAAGGCAACAACGTCACCAGCACGCCGGTTGCCATCGATGGCGGCTTCACGGTCAGCGATGCGGACAACACCACGCTGGCCCGCGCCACCGTTGCCATTACCGGCAACTTCCACGGCGGTGAAGACATGCTGGCCTTCACCAACAACCCCGCCACCATGGGCAATATCGCGGCGAGCTACGACAGCGCGACCGGGGTGATGACCCTGACCTCGGCCGGCGCGATCGCCACGACGGCGCAGTGGCAAGCGGCGCTGCGCTCGGTCACCTATACCGATAGCTCGGACACGCCGGACACCAGCAACCGCACCATCAGCTTCACCGTCAATGACGGCACGGTCGATAGCAATACGGTCACCAAGACGGTCAGCGTGACGGCGGTCGATGACACGCCGGTGGCTACCACCAGCGGTGGCACCACCGCGTTCACCGAGGGCAACAACGTCGCGAGCACGCCGGTTGCCATCGATGGCGGCTTCACGGTCAGCGACCTGGACAACACCACGCTCGCCAGCGCCACCGTTGCCGTTACCGGCAATTTCCACAGCGCCGAGGATGTGCTGGCGTGTACCAACGACGGCGCCACCATGGGCAATATCTCGGCAAGCTACAACAGCGCGACCGGGGTGATGACGCTGACCTCGTCCGGCGCGAGCGCCACGACGGCGCAGTGGCAAGCGGCGCTGCGATCCGTCACGTACACGGATACGTCGGACCTGCCGAACACCAGCAACCGCACCATCAGCTTTACCGTCAATGACGGCACGGCCAATGGCAATACGGCGACCAAGGTCGTTACCGTCGCGGCCGTCGATGACTCGCCCGTTGCCACCGGTTCCGGCGGCACCACCGCGTTTACCGAAGGCAACAACGTTGCCAGCACGCCGGTTGTCATCGATAGCGGCATCACGCTGAGCGATGCGGACAACACCACGCTCGCCAGCGGCAGGGTGGCGATTACCGGCAACTTCCACAGCGGCGAAGATGTACTGGCGTTTATCAATACCAGCGCGAGTACCTACGGCAATATCACGGCGAGCTACAACAGCGCGACCGGGGTGATGACGCTGACCTCGTCCGGCGCGACCGCCACGACGGCGCAGTGGCAAGCAGCGCTGCGCTCGGTCACGTACACCGATGCCTCGGACACGCCGAACACCAGCAGCCGCACCATCAGTTTCACCGTCAATGACGGCGCGGTTGACAGCAATACGACCACCAAGACGGTCAGCGTGACCGCGGTCGACGACACGCCCATTGCAACGGCCAGCGGCGGCACCACCGCGTTCACCGAAGGCAACAACGTCACCAGCACGCCGGTTGCCATTGATGGCGGCTTCACGGTCAGTGATGCGGACAACACCACGCTCGCCAGCGCCACCGTTGCCATCACCGGCAACTTCCACGGCGGTGAAGACGTGCTGGCCTTCACCAACAACCCGGCCACGATGGGTAACATCTCGGCGAGCTACAACAGCGCGACCGGGGTGATGACCCTGACCTCGGCCGGCGCGAGCGCCACGACGGCGCAGTGGCAAGCGGCGCTGCGCTCGGTCACCTACACCGATAGCTCGGACACGCCGAACACCAGCAACCGCACCATCAGCTTTACCGTCAACGACGGCACGGCCGATAGCAATACGGTCACCAAGACGGTCAGCGTTGCCGCGGTCGATGACACGCCCATTGCAACGGCTAGCGGTGGCACCACCGCGTTCACCGAGGGCAACAACGTCGTCAGCACGCCGGTTGTCATCGACAGCGGATTGACGGTCAGCGACCTGGACAACACCACGCTCGCCAGCGCCACCGTGTCGATCACCGGCAATTTCCACGGCGCCGAGGACGTGCTGGCGTTTACCAACGACGGCGCCACCATGGGCAATATCTCGGCAAGTTACAGCATCGGGACCGGGGTGATGACGCTGACCTCGGCAGGTGCGACCGCCACGACGGCCCAGTGGCAGGCGGCGCTGCGATCCGTCACGTATACGAATACGTCGGACCTGCCGAATACCAGCAGCCGCACCATCAGCTTCACGCTCAACGATGGCACGGCCGACAGTGCCGCTGCCACCAAGCTTGTCAGCGTGGATTCCGTCAATGACAGCCCGCTCAACGCCGTTCCAGTGGCCCAGAGTGTCGATCAGAACAGCGCGCTGACATTCAGCGTCGGCAACGGCAGCCTGATCTCGGTCAGCGATGCCGATTCCGCCGGCGGCGTCGAACAAGTGACGCTGACGGCAACCAACGGCGTGATCACGCTCTCCGGCACGTCGAGCCTGACCTTTCTGACCGGCACCGGTGCGGGTGACGCCACCATGACATTCACGGGGACGCTGGCGAACATCAACGCCGCGCTCAATGGCCTTGTCTATACGCCTACGCCCGGCTATCACGGCGCAGGCAGCATCCAGATCACCACGAACGACCTGGGGCTGACGGGGTCCGGCGGCGCCAAGACGGCTACCGATACGATCGCGATCACCGTCAACAGCATCAATCCCGTCGTCACCAACGTCGATGCCCTTACCGCCAATGGCACTTACAAGGTTGGCGATACGGTCAGCGTGGTGGTGACGTTCGACCAGGCGGTAACCGTCGACACCACGGGCGGCACGCCGACCCTGCTGCTGGAAACCGGCGCGGTGGACCGCAATGCCACCTACGTCTCGGGCTCCGGCACCAATACGCTCACGTTCCGCTATACCGTGCAGGCGGGCGACAGCAGCGCCGATCTCGATGTGGCGTCGTCAGCCGCGCTGGCATTGAACGGCGGCGTGATCACCAACGCCAGCAGCGATGCCGCGGTACTGACCCTGCCCGCCGTGGGCGGTGCCCATTCGATGGGTGGCCAGCATGACATCGTGGTCGATGGCATTGCGCCGACGGTGGCCACCGTCAGCGTGCCGGCCAACGGTACCTACATCGCAGGCCAGAACCTCGATTTCACCGTCAACTACAGCGAGGCCGTGGTGGTCGACACCACCGGGGGCACGCCGCGCATCGCCGTGACGCTGGACACCGGCGGCACGGTCTACGCCAGCTACGTGTCCGGCTCCGGCACCAGTGCCCTGACATTCCGCCTGACAGTGGCGAGCGGCCAGCTCGACAGCAATGGCGTGGCCGTTGGCTCCGCGCTGGATCTCCACGGCGGCACGGTGCGCGATGTCGCGGGCAACGATGCGGTGACCGCGCTGAACAGTGTGGCATCCACCACCGGGGTACTGGTCGATGCCGTGGCGCCGTCAGCGGTAGCGGTCATCGCCACGGACCCCACGCCGAGCGCAGGCAGCGCCGTGCACTTCACGGTGACCTTCAGCGAGAACGTCACCGGTGTGGACGTGAGCGATTTCGTCTTGTCTGGCACCGGTACGGCCGCTGGCCAGATTGCCTCGGTGACGCAGGTCGATGGGCATACCTATAGCGTGGTGGTGAACAACGTGACCGGCGACGGCCAACTGGGCCTGGACCTGAAGGCCAGCGGCACCGGCATAGCCGATGTGGCGGGCAATGCCATTGCCGGCGGCCTGGCTGGCCAGCGCTACGTGGTCGACCACACCGCCCCGGTCGTGCTTGGCGTGAGCGCGCCGGCCGGTGGCGACTACAACGCTGGCAAGGTGCTTGATTTCACGGTGAGCCTGTCCGAGAACACGGTGATCGATGCCACCCGAGGCACGCCGCGCCTGGCGCTCGATGTCGGTGGCCAGACCGTGTACGCGGATTACGTGTCCGGGAGCGGGACCACCGCGCTGACCTTCCGCTACATCGTTGCGGCTGGCCAGAACGACACCGACGGCATCACCGTGACCGCCTTGCAGGCCAACGGTGGCACGATGCGCGACAGCGCCGGCAATGCGATCGATGTGTCCCTGCACGGCGTGGCGGATACGCGGGCCGTGACGGTGGACACCACGCCGCCCACGGCCGTGGGCATTGCGCGCGTGGATGCGTCGCCCACCTCGGGCCGCGCGGTGAGCTACACCGTGACGTTCGCCGAAGGCGTCACCGGCGTGGATGCGGCCGACTTCGCGCTGACCCGGACCGGCTCTGCAACGGGTACGATCAGCAGCGTCACCCAGGTCGATGCGCGGACCTATACCGTGCTTGTCACCGGTCTCGGCGGCTCCGGGCAGATTGGCCTGACGCTCAATGCAAGCGGCACGGGCATTGCCGACCGCGCGGGCAACACGCTCGTTGCGGGCGCGAGCGGCGATCCGTACGAGGTGCGCTCGACTGTCCATCTGACGACGCAGCCCGCGCCAGCCCCGGTGCCCGTGCCGGGGCCGGCACCACTGGCGCCAGTCCCGTCGGCGCCGCTGATCACGCTGACCGCGCTCGACTCGGCGCCTGGCATCGACGCGCCGACGCTCAACCCGGCCGGCAACGGCACCGGCTTCAGCGCCGACGCCGTTGGCAGGAACCCGTTCAATGCGGATCCGCTTTCGGCCGGCAGCCTGAGCTATGCACTGCAGGCGCCGGAAGGGCGCATGAATCTGGTCGACTTTGGCGGCGCCGGCAGCGTCGGCCTGCAGGCCATGCCGGAGATCGGCAGTTTCTCGGCGCAGGCGGGCGAGGCGGTCAGCATCGCGCTGCCGGCTTCCCTGTTCCGTACGAGCGACCGCGAAGCCACGGTGACGGTGGAGGTGCGCCTGGCCAACGGCCGCCCGCTGCCGCCGTGGCTCAAGTTCGATCCGGTGACCGGCACGCTGGCCGGCAAGCCGCCGCAAGGCATGAACCAGCAATTCCAGATCGAAGTCACCGCAAGGGACAGCAAGGGCAATCGCGCCAGCAGCCATCTGGACCTGAACGTGAAAGCGCCGGCTGGCTCGCGTGCGGGCCTGGAGCACGCCGACACGCTCGCGCAGGGCGACGCCAGCCATGCCGATCCGTTGGCCAGCCTGCTGCAAGCCGCCACGGCGCAGCCGGCCGGCAAGCCGGCGCTGGCGGTGCAGTTCGATCAGTTTGGCCGGCCCGCGCAACAGGCCGCCAATGCGGCGTTGCTGCGCCACCTGCAAATGAGCCGGCAGCCGCAAGCGCCAGCACAAGCACAAGCGCCAGCACAAGCACAAGCACAACCGGAGCAGGCCTAGGCCGATAGCGAATCACGCCATGAATCAATATAAAACGCAGCATCCCCGGAAAGAGGAAAATCCGTTGTCGAACGCTATCTCTCGCCTTGTCCAACCCGGACCCAAACGGCTGGTTTCCGTGCTGGCCGCCACCGCGATGCTGGGCGGCTGTGCCATCCAGCCCGTCGCCACCACCCTGGCCGAGCGCCAGGCCGAGCTGCCTGACCAACGCCAGGCGATGTTCCAGAACCAGGAGGCGCTGGCCGGCCCGGTTACGCTCGAGGAGGCCATGGCGCGCGCGCTGAAGTACAACCTCGACGGCCGGCTCAAACTGATGGAAGAAGCCATGGCGCAGCGCCAGCTCGACCTGTCGCGCTGGGACATGCTGCCGCGCCTGACGGCCGACGCCGGTTACGCCTGGCGCAGCAACGAACTCGCCTCGTCCTCCAGGGACGTGGTCACCGGGCAGCAGTCCCTGGTGCCGTCGACCTCGTCCGAGCGCTCGCACTATAACGGCGACCTGAACCTGTCGTGGAACGTGCTGGACTTCGGCGTCAGCTACTACACCGCGCGCCAGCAGGCCGACCGCGTGCTGGTGATGAGCGAGCGCCGCCGCAAGGTGGTTCACCTGATGATGCAGCAGGTCAGGCAAGCCTACTGGCAAGCCGTGGGCGCGCAGCAGCTCGAAGCCAAGGTCGAACCCATCCTCAAGCTGACGCAAGCGGCGCTGGACGACTCCCAGCGCATCGAGAAGGAGAGGCTGCAGTCGCCGCTGGAAACGCTGAACTACCAGCGCCAGCTGCTGGACATCCTGCGCCAGCTCGAAGCCGTGCGCGACGAGCTGGCGCAAGCCAAGCCGCGCCTGGCCTCGATCATGAACGTGCCGCCGGGCGATGACTACACGCTGGCCGCGCCAACGGGCTTCAGCCTGCCCAAGCTACCGGTGGCCGCCGACAAGATGGAAGAAACCGCCCTGGTCAACCGGCCCGAACTGGTCGAGGCGGGCTACAACGAGCGCATTGGCCTGGATGAAACCAAGAAGGCCCTAGCCAAGCTGCTGCCGGGCGTGACCTTCCAGCTGGGCGCGAACTTCGACACCGACAACTTCCTGGTGAACAATGCCTGGAACAACATCGGCCTGCGCATGAGCTGGAACCTGCTCAACCTGCTCAACGCCGGCAACATCCGTGCCGCCGCCGATGCGCAGTATGAAGTCGCCAAGCAGCAGCGCCTGGCGCTGAACATGGCGGTGCTGACGCAGGTGCACGTGGCATATCGTGGTTACATCGGCTACAAGCGTGCCTTCGAGTTGTCCGGCAAGATGAACGACGTCGATCAGCGCATCCTGACGCATACGCAGAATGCCACCCGTTCCGATGCAACCGGCAAGCTGGCCGAGATTCGGGCAGGCGCCAGCGCGGTGATGTCCGAGCTGCGGCTGTATCAAGCCTATGGCGCGCTGCAGAATGCCTCTGGCCAGATGATGGCAACCCTGGGCCTGGACCCGTTGCCGACCGCGGTTGGCGGCTATGACCTGCCGACCTTGCGCGCGGCCATCGCCGAGCACGAGAAGACCTTGGTCGAGCCGCCCAAGCAGGCTCAGTAATCAAGCAGCCAGGCAATCGAATTGAGCAACCAAGCAATCGAGCAAGCCAGTCATCCCGTAATCCAGTCTTACCGTTACTCCGTAATGAAACGCTTTGCATTAAACGCCACTGCTTTGCTGCCGCTGCTGCTGGCGGCAGCAGCGGCTGGTGCCGCACCCGTGGCCGCGCCCACCACGTTTGCCGGCGCCGACAAGGATGGCCGAATCCGGACCCAGCTGGCAGCGCGCGAGTTCGCCACCATCTCCAGCGAGATCAACGCCAAGATCGACCGCCTGCCGTTGCGTGACGGCGACAGCTTCCGCGCCGGCCAGACGCTGGTCTCGTTCGACTGCGCGCTGTTCAGCGCGCAGCTGCGCAAGGCCGACGCGTCGGCCGAGGCCGCGCAGCAGGTGCTTGCCGTCAACAAGCGCCTGGCGGAACTGAACTCGGTCGGCAAGCTGGAGATCGAGCAGGCGCAAGCCAAGGCCAAGGAATCGGCCGCGGAGGCCGCCTATATGCGCTCCACCGTCAGCAAGTGCAGCATCGCGGCGCCGTTCTCGGGCCGCGTGACAAAGCGCCTGGCGATGGCGCACGAGTTTGTCACGCCGGGTAAGCCGCTGCTTGAGATTGTCGATTCCAGCGATCTTGAGCTGCAGATGATCGTGCCGTCCAGGTGGCTGGCGCGCATCAAGCCCGGCACGCCGTTCACGGTCCTGGTCGATGAGCTCAACCAGTCGTTCCCGGCCAAGGTCAGCCGCATCGGCGCCAGGATCGACCCGGTGAGCCAGGCGATTTCCATCACCGGCAAGATCGACGGCAGCCAGGCTTCCTTGCTGCCGGGCATGAGCGGCTGGGCGAGTTTCGCGGACAAATGACGCAAGGCGCCGATGCACCAACGGCGGTTGCCCCGCTGCTCGCGCTGCTGCAGCTGGAGCGCCGCGCGCGCGAAGCGCAAAGCGTGGAGGCGCTCGGGTTTGTGATGGCCAACGAGACGCTCAGCCTCGTGCCGTACCGGCAGGCGGCGGTCTGGCTGGAGAGCGGCCTGGGCCAGGTCTCGGCCGTATCCGGCCTGCCGCAGGTCGACCCCAACGCGCCTTATCTGCAATGGCTGACCCAGCTCTGCCGTGGGCTGGCTCATGCCCACGCCGATACCACGCCCGTCGATGCGGGTGCCGCGCCCGCTAAAACCAGCGCCGACTGGGCAGACTGGCTGCCCGCGCACGCCCTGTGGCTGCCGCTCAAAGACCAGCTCGGCCGGCGCGACGGCGCGCTGCTGCTCGCGCGCGAAGCGCCGTTTACCGAGCACGAGCTGGCGGTGCTGGCCGAAGTCACGCATGCCTACGGCCACGCCCTGGCGGCGTTCCGGCCCGCGCAGCCGCTGGGCCAGCGGCTCAAGGCCATGCTGCGGCCGGGGCGAACCCGCCGCCGGGTCCTGCTCGGCCTGCTGGTGGTCTGCCTCATTCCCATGCGGCTCACGGTGCTGGCCCCGGCCGAGGTGTCTGCGCGGGATCCGTTCCTGGTGCGCGCGCCGCTCGATGGCGTGATCGAACGCGTGTACGTCCAGCCGAACCAGCCGGTGCCGCAAGGCGCGCCGCTGTTCAGCCTGGACACGGTGGCGCTGCAGACCCGCCGCGCCGTGGCCGAGCGCGCTTACGATACGGCGCAGGAGACGTACCGCCAGTCCGCGCAGATGGCGGTGACCGACGACGAGAGCCGCCTCAAGATGGCCCAGACCCGCGGGGAACTGGACCAGAAGGCGCTGGAACTCGACTACACCGCCAGGCAGCTGGCGCGCGTGCAGGTCAAGGCCGAGCGCGAGGGCGTGGCCGTTTTCGGCGATGTGAACGACTGGCAGGGCAAGGCCGTCACCATTGGCGAGAAGGTCTTGCTGCTGGCCGACCCGGCCAAGGTGGAACTCACCGCGCAGATGCCGGTGGCCGAGCAGGTCAGCATCCAGGCCGGCGACACGATCACTTTTTACCCGGACGCCAACCCGACCCAGGCATTCGATGCCCGCATCATCAGCGTATCCTACGCTGCGGCCGAAACCGATGGCGGCGTGCTGGCCTACCGCGTGCGCGCCAGCTTTGCCGCCAAGGACCTGCCGCGGCTTGGCCTGCGCGGCACCGCGCGGCTGTCGGCCGGCTGGGTTCCTTTTCTCTATCATGCGCTGCGCCGTCCGTTGACGGTCGCGCGCCAGTGGATAGGCATTTAACGTGTTGCCCCCATTACGCCAGGACCTCACGCTGCACCCCGGTCCGGCCGAGCCCAGCGGCGCACCCACCTGGACCTTGCACGATCCGGCCGCCAACAAGTTCTATCAACTATCCTGGCCGGCATTCGAGATCCTCTCGCGCTGGCCGCTTGGCGAAGCGCGCGCGCTGCTCGATGCGGTGAACCGCGAGACCACGCTGACCGTGGGCGAGGACGAACTCGAAGCGGTGGTGCAGCTGCTCCACCGGCACAACCTGCTGCTTGCGTGGCGGGCGCAGGACAGCGCGCGTCTGGGCCGCATCGCGGGCGCGCACCGCGTGAGCAAGGCCATGTGGCTGCTCAAGCATTACTTGTTCTTCCGCGTGCCGCTGGTGCGGCCCATGCCCATGCTGCAGCGCTGCGCGCCGTGGGTCGAATGGGCGTTCAAGCCGCGCTTCTGGTGGGGCGTGGGGCTGGTGGCCCTGCTTGGCCTATACCTGGTCTCGCGCCGCTGGGATGAATTTACCCATACCTTTGCCTCCTATGCGGGCCTGCAGGGATTGCTGGGCATCGGGCTGGCGCTGTCGCTGGCCAAGGTGCTGCATGAACTGGGCCACGCCGCTACCGCCTACCGTTACGGCTGCCGCGTACCCACCATGGGGGTCGCCTTCCTGGTGATGTGGCCGGTACTCTATACGGACACCAACGAAGCCTGGAAGCTGATGCGGCGCGAGGACCGCCTCAAGATCGGCGCCGCCGGCATGCTCTCGGAACTGGCGCTGGCCGCCTTTGCCACGGTGGCGTGGAGCTTCCTGCCGGACGGGCCGCTGCGTGCGGGCGCGTTCATGCTGGCAACCAGCACGTGGCTGCTGACCCTCGCCATCAATGCCAGCCCGTTCATGCGCTTCGACGGCTACTTCCTGCTGGCGGACTGGCTCAATATGCCCAACCTGCACGACCGGGCATTCGCGATGGCGCGCTGGTGGCTGCGGGAGCGGCTGTTCGGCTTCGCGGATCCGGCGCCCGAATCCTTTTCCGCCTCGCGGCGCCGCTTCCTCATTGTCTTCGCCATCCTGACCTGGCTTTACCGGCTCGGCTTGTTCTTTGGCATCGCGCTGACCGTCTATCACCTGTTTTTCAAGACGCTGGGGCTGGCCCTGCTGGCCATCGAGCTTGGCGTGTTCATCGTCATGCCCGTCGTTCGCGAAGTGCTGGCGTGGCGCCACCGCCGTGCGGATATCCACTGGAACGCGCAGACCCGGCGCGCCGTGGTCTTGCTCGGCGTGCTGCTGGCCGTGGTCGTGATCCCCTGGGGCGGCACCATTCGCGCACCGGCCGTGCTCAGCGCCAGCCAGAGCCAGTCGCTCTATGCGGCCCAGCCCGGCTATGTGAGCGGCGGCGCGGTGCAAGCCGGGCAGACTGTCGCCGCAGGCCAGTTGCTGGCGCAGCTGGTCTCGCCGGAACTGGACTTCCGCCTGGCCGCCGCGCAGGCGCAGGCGCAGCAACTGCGCTGGCAAATGGAGCAGCAGCCGTTTGCCACCAAACTGCGCGAGGAGGGCGATGTGCTGCGCCGCCGCTGGGCCGCCGCCCAGGCGGAGGTGGCGGGCCTTGCCGAAGAGCGCAAGCGCATGGAAGTGCGCGCACCGTTCGCCGGGCGCGTGGTGGATGCCAACCTGTTCCTCGCCGATGGCGCATGGCTGGCGCGCGGCGAACCGCTTTACCATATCGTCGGCCAGGGTAGCGAGCTCAAGGCGGAGGCCTTCATCGGCGAGCAAGACCATGCCGCGCTCACCGCCGGCAGCAGCGGCGTCTTTGTCGCCAACCTCCCGGAATTCGGCTCGGTGCGCTGCGCCGCCGCGCAGACGGACCAGGTCAATGTAGCCGGCCTGGAGCAGCGCACGCTGGCCAGCCTCTATGGCGGCCCCATCGCGGTCACGCGCAGCCAGCACAACGGGCTGGCGCCCACCACGGCCATCTTCCGCGTGCGCTTGTCGCATTGCGATTCGCGCCCTCTTTCTCGCGAACTGCCCGGTACCGTGCTGCTGGCGCGCCAGCGCCATAGCCTGGCGGGCGATGCCTGGACCGCGCTGCTGGGTCTGATGCAGCGCGAGCGCGGCCTTTGATCGCGCAGCCCGACGCCAAATACCGGATCACGCACAGCATGCACCTCACGCACCTCACGCACCTCACGCCAGATGCAACGCACGACACCGGGCGCCGGCCGGGAACGATCTGGATCACCGGGCTATCAGGGGCGGGCAAGACCACGCTCAGCCACGCCCTGCGCAAGCGGATGCTGGCCGCCGGCCATCCGGTGCTGCTGCTCGATGGCGATGAAATGCGCGCTGGCCTCAACCGCGATCTGGGCTTTTCGGACGCGGACCGCACGGAGAACATCCGCCGCGCCGCTGAAGTGGCCAGGCTCGCCAATCGCAGCGGCCTGTGGGTGGTGGCGGCATTTATCTCGCCGCTGCGCAGCCAGCGCCAGCAGGCGCGCGAGATCATCGGCGGGGATGCGTTCGTAGAAGTGTTTCTCAGCGCCAGCTTCGCGGCTTGCGCGCGGCGCGATGCCAAGGGGCTCTATGCCAGGGCGTCGGCCGGGCAGATCAGCCAGTTCACCGGCCTGAGCGCTCCGTACGAAGCTCCCCTTGCGCCTGACCTGGCGATCGATACCGAAGTCGTCGCGCCGGAGCAGGCGGCGGATTTGATCTGCGAGATGCTGGCGGCGCGGGCGTCGCGGACAGCGCCGGCATGAAACAAAAGCGCCCGCCTGAACGCCTGATCCATTGGCTGGCGCATTGCATTGGGCCACGCGCTGTCGACATTGGCCGCGCACTGTAACGCATCGAACACGCATCCATGTCCTATCGAATCAAGCTCGGTAAGCCGACAGTTTCCGCTTTATCGCTGATGATCTTCCTCGGTGCGTTCGGTGCGAAGCCCGGCGCGGAAAACGGAGCCAGGCAATGGCCGATGCTGCCTGGCGATCCCCGGGGCCGCGTTGGCCGAAATCGCGGCGACCGGTGCGGGACTTGGCTGCACTAGCTTGAAGGCAATCGGCGCATCCGTCAGATTCCCAGTACTGACGTTGATGCGATCATTTCGTTCGTCTGTGCGCGGCACCCTGTTTGCTACGCGCCCCCTCCCTCGGTAGGGTCTATCTCCGCTTTACCTGTCCGTTACTATGAATGCCGCCACTTTGTGGTAGCTATCCTTTGGCTGGCGGGCATCTCGGTCACCCGTAGCCTGACGGATAAAACCCAATAAACAGAAGAAGAGTCATGCAATACAAGAACAGAAATCATTCGGGTAATTCGGGTAATTCAGGTAATTCGGGTCGTTCTTTCATTCGTCAGCTCTCGCTAGCCTTGTTGGTCAGCGGCGCCGCGCTGCTGACCGGATGTGCCAGCACCTATGTGGATACCGCGACCAAGGAGGTCCCCGTAGCCAGCATGAAAAAGCCGGATCAGCCAAAGCAAGTGCAACTCGTGTTCGAGTTCCAGACAAAGGGCGCGCCCAATGCACGGGTCACGAGTTTCTTGAAGGAAGATGTGGCCAAGCAGGTTAAGGAGAGCGGCCTGTTTTCCACTGTTGCAACAGAGCCGGTGCCGGGTGCTTCCCTGCTCAGCGTGACACTCAATAATGTTCCCTTGACCACGGACGCGGCGAGCAAGGGCTTCGTGACGGGACTCACCTTTGGCCTGGCGGGCAGTGCCGTTACGGATGGCTATATCTGTACCGTCAGCTATCTTCCGGCCGGGCAATCCACCCCCATCGTGAAGACGGCGCGCCACGCCATCCATACGACGCTGGGCAATGCCAGCCCCCCTGCCGGTGCCGTGAAGTCCGAGAGCATGGCAGTAGCGGCTCAGAAGATGACGCGCGATGTGCTGAGCAATGCCTTGAAGGACCTGTCCGATGACGCATCCTTCCATTGATGCTGGCGTTCGCGGGCGTGCCTGCCGCTTGGCAGCCCTGCTGATTTGCATGGCAGGGCTGCTGCAGCTGGCGGGTTGCGCGGAGATGCGCATGGGTCAGCCGAAGGCGACGATCGAGAACGCGGCAAAGCTCCGTGGGGCCGGCCTGGCGCCCGTGGAGGTCGGCCGTTTTACACCAGACCCGGCAAAGGGTGCGGGGCTGGACCAGGGCGTCAGCATCCGGAGCAATAAGCTGCGTTCGCCTGTCGAGGATTCCTTTGCGCAGTATTTACGGCAAACGTTGCGGGTGGAACTGGCTTCTGCCGGCTTGCTGGATCCTGGCGCGGATGCCGTAGTGACCGGTGTTTTATCGGACAGCCAGGTAGATGCGCCAATTGGCCAGGGAACAGCATCGCTCGGAGCCCGTTTTGTCGTGACCCGCGCCGGCAACGTGTGCTACGACAAGCAGCTCGATGTCAATGCCACGTGGGACTCGCCCTTCGTCGGCGCGGTTGCCATCCCGCAGGCAGCCGGGCAGTACGAGGCGCTCTACCGCAAGCTGGTGGGCGTCTTGCTGGTGGATCCTGCCTTCCAGTCCGCACTCGCAAAGCCATAACATAGCCAGGCTGCGGTGCTTCAATCAGGCCGCGACCGCGGCCTGTATCCATTGTGTGAACGATCGCCGGAGGATATTGGTTGGCGGGAGCGTCTCGCGCTGCCAGCGGTTGAGCTTGGCAGCGGTGCTAACGATTCAGGGGTCGTGCCGGGCGCGCCAGCGCCCTGCGCTATCACGAGGCATTCGACGCCACGGCGTGATCGCAGGGCGTTGCGGAATCCGGATTGATGCATTGCGCCAGTAGAAACGCAGGCGCCTCGTCCAGTGCTGGCGCGGGCCCGGCGGCATTGTCTGGCGTGCGGGAAAGTGTATCGGTCTATCTCAGGGTTTCCCCTAATCCCCGGACAGGAGTAAATTCATGCCTCGCCATGCCGCACTGGATGTCGGCGAGAACCCCGGGCGCGGCGTTAACCCGAGGGTGTCCAGTGATCATGTCGCGCTCTGCCAGCGGCAAGCAGGATTTCATGCCGTTGGCGGGGCCTCGTGCCCGGGCGCACCCCCGGTGCGCCTTCACCCAAGTCAGCAGGAAAGGAAGTGAACCCATGAGTTCCACGATCGAAGCACTGTTCCCGAAGCAACAAGGCGCCGCCGACAGCGTCGTTACCGCGCTCAACCACCAGGAGATCGTCGTCGCCTTGTCGGCGCTGGTAGCCGACCAGCGCGTGGCCGTGCTGCACATGCTGTACCCGCGCACCGACGCGCGCACGCACCAAAGCCTCGACACGCTGGTCAGCACGCTGCACGGCCACGGCCTGCACGAGGTGGCCACGCTGGTCTCGCAGGAAGCGCACTACCTGGTCTTCAAGGACCCCGCCAAGGCATGGAAAGCGTTCCAGGAAATCCGCCACGACTCGCTGGCGATCGGGGTGCACCTGTACTACAAGGGACTCTCGGGGGACGATGCGGAAAAGTCGCTCGACGCGGACGCGCACCAGAAGGCGGATACACCTGTGCGCCATTACTGAGCGGCCTCGTTGCCGGCGCTGCCGCCGCTGACCGGGCGGGGCGCTGGCTGCTGGCGGCCTGCCTGCCGATACGGAATACTGCATCAAAAGTGGATGAAAAGCGGATGAAAAGTGGATTAATCGTGGCATTGACGGGTGACCGGAGTATCATCGGGCCGCCCGTCACTCTTCCCGGTCCCGGATGTTGCGCATTCCTGCCACGGCTCAATCTCAAGCTCTCCACGTTTCCTTCGTTCCCCGCTTCCCTCGCTTCCCTCGCTTCCCTCGCTTCCCTCGCTTCCCCCGCATCTTCCGCTTGCTCGGCGCCGCGGCGCTGGCACTAGCCTGCCTCGCCGGCACGCCGCGCCACGCGCTGGCCTACGATATCGGCGCGGTGATCGACGCCATGCGCCTTAGCCGCTATGCCCTGAACGCGCCTGAGCGGCGCGTGTGGGGCACAGAGAACGCGCGCGATGCGCTGCTGGTCGGCCAGGTCGAAAACCGCTTGTTCTTCTACCGCTACGTGCGCGAAGGCAGCACGTCCAGGCTGGCGTTTCGCTCTGCGCCGCTGGTGATCGACCCCGGCACCTGGCGGCCGGCGCACGAGGAAAACGTGTCCGTCACCACGCCCAGGGGCGACGAGACCTTTTACTGGGTGGCCTATACCTACAACGATGTCGACGGCAAGCAGGTCAACGGCTACCTGGTGGACACAGCCGGCGAAGCCATCACGGTGCGCGCCGACGCCGGCACCGCGACGGTGACCAGCACGCGGCCCTGGGACGCGGCGCGCCAGGCACAGGCCATGGCCACGCTGCGCAAAGCCTTGGTGAGCTATCCCGGCCGCCTGACGGCCATGCCGGCCGACTTGCGCTTCGTGCAGCGCCCGCCGGTCGACACACTGGCTGCCTTCCGGGCGCTGCACCAGGCAGCGCGCGCCATCCCCCGGTTGAAGGCCGCGGAATTCGCCCGCGCGCTGGCGCAGTTGCGCACCTTCGTTTTGGAGCAGGATTATCGCGAGATCGATCCCAAGGGCGAATACCCCGACACGCTGGTCGCACTGAACGACTACGGATTCTGGCTGGCCGAGGCCGGCGATGCCGCCCAGGCCGACCTGATCCTGGGCGAGGTGCTGCGCCGGGACCCGTCGCGCATCGCCGCCTACCTGAACCGCGCGGACGCGCGCTGGCAGCAGCGCGAGCGCGAGCGCAACCCGGAAAAGCGCGACTATTACCTGGCGCTGGCGCGCGAGGACTACCGCCAGTACTGCAGCCTGCGGCTGGTGTCCAACAACGCCATCCCGTCCAATGTGGCGGCCCGCATCAGCACCGCGCTGGACGAGACGCAACTGAGCGCGGCCACCTGCCGGCCGCGCCTGGAGATCTTCCCGGCGATCAAGGCCGGCGACCTGCAGGCGGTGCGCCTGCAACTGGCGCGCGGCCAGGATCCGAACGGGGTCAACGAGCATGGCGTATCCGCGCTGAGCGTGGCGGTGTACTACCAGCAGGAAGCGATCGTGCGCGCCTTGCTGGCCGGCGGCGTCAAGGTGAACGGGCCGAACCGGGGCCCGGCCTTGATGGCTTCGGCCATGCCGGACGGACGCGACCAGCGGCCCCTGACGCAGCGCTACGCCATCGCGGACATCCTGCTGGCGGCGGGCGCCTCGCTGGAGGCGCCCGACATCAACGGCACGCCTTTGCTGATCACGCGCACGTCCTACTATGGGGACGATCGCGCCACGCTGGAATACCTGCTGTCCCACGGCGCGGATCCGAACACGCATGACAAGAAAGGCCGCACCGTGCTGCACGCCGCCATCAGCAACTTGCGCACGCGCTGGTTTGCGGATCAGCTGCTGGCCAAGGGTGCCGACATCAACGCGGCCTACATCCGCATGTACTACGGCAACAGCCCCATGTGGGAAACGCCCTTGCTGGAAGCGCTGCGCGAGTCGGACGGCGAGTTGAAGCCCGGCGCAGCCCTCGCCATCCCGGAGCGCGTGGCCTTTGTGCTCGATCGTGGCGCGGACGCTTCGGTGGGCGGCTATGGCGGCAAGGACGCCGTGGCGCGCAACGGCCTGGACGAGGCGCTGCGCCTCTCGGCCTCCTATTTGCAGCCCGCGCTGGTAGACCGGCTGGTGCAGGCCTCGCGCAAGCCGGCGGCGCCGCTGACCAGCGAGCCCCTGTCGGCCCTGCTGCGCGCGTGGAGCTACCTGGAGGCACGTGCGCAAGCCAGCAAGGACAGCCCCGCGTGGGACGGCCTGCGCGCCAGCGCGCGTGCCACGGCCGAGCGGATGGTTGCGGCCGGCGTCAGCCTCAGATACCAGAACAGCGCGCAGGGCATGAAGGACAACGCGATCGCGCCGCTGAGCGCGCCATGGCTGCCGGACGACCTGTACCTGGCGTGGCTGAAGGCAGGGGCCGACCAGACCGACCGCAGCGACGGCGGCATGCGCATCAACGGCGTGGACCAGAACGACGCGCTGCCGCTGGTGATCATGATGCAGCTAGGCCAGCAAGCCAAGGTGAAGATGCTGCTGGAGCACGACGCCGCGCTATACCGCGACCCGCAACGCTGCGGCATGGCCGTGGCGGATGTGCTGTCATGGCAGCTGGGCAATGCCGGCAAGGCCATCAGCCCGGAAATGGCGGCTGCGGTCAGCCATGTCATGCAAGGCGCCGCCAAGGCCGGCAATTGCGACATGAGCATGAAGGCGCGCGCCAGGCCGTATAGCGGCGTGAGCGCCGATGCGTTGGCGCGCTACATCGAAACAGGCGTCGCCGCGCGCTGAAAGCTAGCTTGCGCTGGCCGCTGCCGATGCCGGGGTTTTGGCGCGGGGTGCCGCGTCCTTGCAATCCTCCGCATTGCCCCATTGCCGCGAGGCTTCGAAGGCGGAAGTCGAGTTCCAGGGCGTTGTGACCAGCCCCGGTCCGACATAACGAGGAGACGGCCGGCGATTCTCGTTTGTGATTTATCCGTCGCATGGATATAATTCGTCGTCAATGCCCCGGATCCGGGGCATTCGTCTTTTTATCCGCTTGATATCCATACCCGGGAGTCTTCCATGTTTCTGATCTGGCAAGGTTTAGGTTTTCTCGTTGTCATCTTGCCCCTTGCCGTCCTGCTCGTCATGAGCCTGCTAGGCGCGCTGGCGAATCTTTCCAACATGGCGACCATCGTGCTATCGCTGATCCTGTCGGCCGTGGCTGTCTTCTATCTTGGCAAACGCCTCAATTCGCGTCCTGGGCGCATCCTGGTCGATCCCAACACGCAGGAATCCGTGGAATTGCGCAAGCGCCATACGCTGTTCTGGATTCCCATGCAGTATTGGGCGTTCCCCATCCTTCTGATCGCGATCATCGCCGCATTCGCGCTGTTTACCACCGGGGCATAGGGCGGGGAGCAGGCCAGCGGGAGCGGGCGTAGAATACCGGTCCTGCATCCCGAATGCTCCGGCAAGTTGCGGGACAAGCCTGGTAAAAGGCAGCCTTACCACGAGAAGAGACATCAAGTTGAACAATCCGGCCAGCGCTGCGCATCATCGCGAGCTCACCTCGGCGGCTGACGCTGAGACTCTGGCGCGGCGCGCGCGCCGGGGCATCGTCCTGCTGACCTTCGCGTTCGCGCTGAGCCAGTTCTATCGCAGCTGCCTGGCGGTGATGGCGCCGGAGCTCCAGCACGACTTCGGCCTGTCGGCGGCGGGCTTCGGCACCTTGTCTTCCTCCTTCTTCCTGGCATTCGCGGTTGCGCAGATTCCCGTGGGGATTGCGTTCGACCGCTATGGCGTGGGCAAGCCGACGTCCTTGCTGCTGGCCATCGGCGCGGTGTCCGCCGTGGTGTTCTCGCTGGCGCCGAACGGTACCGTCGCCATGCTGGCGCAGGCCGGGCTGGGGCTGGCTTGCGCGCCGGTCTTCATGGGGCTGCTGCATTTTGCTTCCGAGCAGCTGTCCGAGAAAAACTACACGCGGGTTGTCAGCCAGTCCAATGCCACCGGCATGATCGGCGCGCTGTGCGCCACGGCGCCGCTCGGATGGGCCATGCATCTGCTCGGCTGGCGCGTGGCGATGTCCGTCGCGGCGCTGTGCATGGTGGTGGCCTGCTACGGTGTCTGGCGCTTCGTGCGCGATGATGGCCATGCCGAGGCGCGCGGTGTGCCGCTGGGCTCCATGCTCTCGCAAAGCGCCAAGCTGCTGGCCATCGTCCCCTTGTGGACCCTGATCCCGATGTGCGTCGCCATGGCGGCAGGCACGGCGTTCCGCAACGCATGGAGCGGCCCTTACCTGGCCAGCGTGTACGGCTTGAATTCCGGCTCGCGGGGCATCGCGCTGACGCTGCTGAGCGTGAGCGGGTTCCTGACGGCGTTCTTCCTGCCCGTGCTGGTCCGGCGCAGCTCGCTCAAGACCACCATCGCGGGATGGTCCTGCTTTGCGATGTCGGGCGCCATTGCGCTGAGCCTCTGGCCCACGCATGGCATCGTCAGCGGTGTGGCGCTGATGGCCTTGCTGTCGACCATCGGCATGCTGCATCCGCTGGTCATGGCGCAGGGGCGCGGGCTGGTGCCGCCGTCTTCGCGCGGGCGCGGGCTTGGCGTGCTCAACACCTTTGTGTTCCTGGGCTCGGCGCTGGCGTCGTGGGGATTCGGCATGATCGCCAGCATGGGCGACGCCCGGCACTGGCCGGTGGCGAAGACCTATTCGACGATCTTTCTCACGGCTGCCGTGGTCGTGGCGCTTGCCGTGGCGCCGTATTTCTTCAGCCCATCCAGCCCGTCCGTGATCAAGCGCTGAACCGGCGCGAAGCTAGCGCTGAGCCCTGCGGTCTCGGTTCGTCACTCGACCTTGGCGATCATCCCCAACATGCTGTCAGCGATATCCTGGCCAAGCAGCCGCGAGACCATCCAGCCCGCCAGATCCTGCGTCGCCAGGCATCCACCCGCCGTGGCGATCTGGCCGTGCATCACGAGCGGACGATGCTCGGTCTTCACGCCCATGGCCTCGAGCTCTTCGAACACGCCCGGGTAGGTGGTCGCGCTCAGGCCATCGAGCAGCCCCAGGCGGGCGAGAAACAGCACACCCGAGTCGATCGCGCCAATTACCTGCCTGGCCGGATCCAGCTTGAGCTGTCCCATGAAGCCTGGATCGTTGAGCTTGGCCCGCGACCCGGGGCCGCTGACAATGAACACAGCATCGGCCTCGGCAAGCTCGCTCAAGCCGCCATGCGGCGTAATGGTGATGCCGGTGTTGGAGGTCACCTGCGGCGTGTCCGCGCAGATTCGCACCGACCAGGGCTTGGCGTAGCCGACATAAGCCGGGTCCTGGACCCGGTTGAACAAGTCCCAGGGCAGGAACAGATCGACGTCGGTGAAGCCATCGTAGGCCAGCATGGCAATGTTCATCAGGTTCTCCTATTGGATCAATGAAGGGAATGTCCGCTTCGGAGAGGGGATTCTCGCCGCGCTCGCGACTTGCCTGTATAGTCAATCAATCAATTTTTATAGCTATACAGATAGCAGATAGAGAGATGGCGGACAGCCCCCCGACCTACCAGGCGATCGCCAGCCGGCTGCGCGCGGCCATCCGCCGTGGCAACCTGGCGCCCGGCGCCAAAATGCCGTCGGTGCGCCGGCTGGCCGAGATCGAGCAGGTCAGCGCGCCAACGGCGGAACACGCGCTGCGGGTGCTGGAGGCGGGCGGCCTTGTGGTAGCCAGGCCAAGGTCAGGCTTCTACGTTTGCGCGGACATGCCCGCCGAGCCGCTGGCCCCGCTACCCGGGGCCACGGCCCGGCCGGTCACGCTGACCGCCAATGTGCATGCGCTATTCGCCCAGGTGCGCGCGCCCGGCCTGGTTGCGCTGGGGGCCGCATCGCCGTGCGCGGCATGGCTGCCGGACAAGGCGCTGGCGCGCAGCATGCTGGGGGCGACCCGCAGGCTCGGGGCGTCTGGCCTGGCCTACAGCGTGCCACCGGGGCGCCTCGACCTGCGCAGCCAGATCGCGCGCCGCGCGGCGCGCTGGGGCCTGCACATCTCGCCCGATCAACTGGTGCTCACGCAAGGGCAGAGCCAGGCCATGCGGCTTGCCTTGCAGGTGACCTGCGAAGTGGGCGATGTGGTCGCGGTCGAGTCGCCTTGCTACTTCGGGACGTTGATGCTGCTGCGCAGCCTCGGGCTGCGCGCCATCGAGGTGCCCACCCATCCGCGTACCGGGATGGACCTGGCGGCGCTGGCGCAGATCCTGCGGCGGCATCGGGTCAGCGCCGTGGTGTCGGTGCCCACCGCCAATAACCCGCTGGGCTTCACGATGACCATCGGCGATAAGCGCGCGCTGGTACAACTGCTTGACGATGCCGGGGTGCCGCTGATCGAGGATGACGTGTACGGCGATCTCTCGGTCGGCAAGCCGCGGGCGCCGGCGTGCAAGGCGTTCGATGAGTCCGGCAATGTGCTGTATTGCACGTCGGTGTCGAAGACGCTGGCGCCGGGATGGCGCATCGGCTGGATCGCGCCGGGCCACCGCCTCGAGGCGGTGCTGGAGGCGCGGGTCGAGGCGAGCCTGGCCGGATCGCCGTTGTTCGAGGCGGCGCTGGCCGACATGTTCTCGAGCGGCGACTACGACCGGCATCTGCGGCGCTACGGCCAGCGGATCAAGGACTCGGTGCGCACGTTCTCATCCCGCATCGCGGCCGTCTGGCCAGCGGGGACGAAGCTGCGCGCGCCCGACGATGGCTTCTTGCTGTGGGTGGAACTGCCCGCCCATGTCAACGCGCTATCGCTGTGCGAGGCGGCGGCCAGGGAGGGCATCAGCATTGGTCCGGGTGCCATGTTCTGCCCGGACGGCAGCCGGTACGCGCATCATGTCCGGATCAATTGCGCCCAGCCGGCTACGCCAAAGTTGCTCGCAGCGCTCGACCGCATCGGTGCGCTCGCGGCAGTGCAAGCGTGATCGTGCGCTGGCTGTGACTGCCCGCGGCCTCGGCAAGCCAGCAGTCAGAGGGTCCGGGCTCAAGGCTCCAGCGGCATGGCGCTGGTGCACTTGATCTCGTCCAGGCAGACGCTGGATTTCACGCCGCTCACGCCCGGGATACGCATCAGGGTGTCGAGCAGGAAGTCCGACAGCGACTTCAGATCGCGCGCCACCACCTTGAGCACATAGTCGATGTCGCCGGTCACGGAGAAGCACTCCTGGATCTGCGCCAGCTCGGCGACCAACCCCTTGAAGTTCGACAGGTCCCGGATATGGCCGCGCTCCATCGTGACATGGATAAAGGCCACCACGCCGAAGCCCAGGCTGGCGGAGTCCAGCCGGGCCTCGTAGCGCTTGATCACGCCAAGCTCTTCCAGGCGCCGGTGGCGGCGCAGCGTCTGGGCTGGCGACAGGCGGATGGCGTCGGCCAGTTCCAGGTTGGATGCGCGCCCATTTTCCTGCAACGCCCCCAGCAGGCGCCGGTCGATGCGGTCTAGCTCATCTTTGTGCACTTTCGTTTCCTACCCACCATGAATCATGAAATTTTATCTCATGATCTAGGGTTTGCCTGCGTGGATTACGAAATCCTATTTTGCGGCCCGGAATATACACTGAACGCCAGATTAGCAGTGCGCACGGGTAAATGAGAGCCTGTTCCGCACGTGCCTGGCACTGCGCATCGATGCGCTGGCGCGCAGGAGCCGCAATATTATTTCTCTCGTCCCCCAACTTTTCGTTGAACACACCATGGCCGATCTGTTTGAAAACCCGATGCAGTTGATGGGCTTCGAATTCGTGGAATTCGCCTCGCCCACTCCCAACCTACTGGAACCGATCTTCGAGCAGATGGGCTTCACGCTGGTGGCGCGCCACCGCTCCAAGGACGTGGTGCTGTACCGGCAGGGCGACATCAATTTCATCGTCAACCGCGAGCCGCACAGCCCGGCTGCCTACTTTGCCGCCGAGCATGGCCCCAGCGCCTGCGGCATGGCGTTCCGCGTCAAGGATTCGCACAAGGCCTATGCCCGCGCGCTGGAACTCGGCGCGCAGCCGGTGGAAATCGCCACCGGCCCGATGGAGCTGCGCCTGCCGGCGATCAAGGGCATCGGCGGCGCGCCGCTGTACCTGATCGACCGCTTTGAAGAAGGCAAGTCCATCTACGACATCGACTTCGAATTCATCGACGGCGTGGACCGTCATCCGGTGGGCCTCGGCCTGCGCCTGATCGACCACCTGACGCACAACGTCTACCGTGGACGCATGGCTTACTGGGCTAATTTCTACGAAAAGCTCTTCAACTTCCGCGAAATCCGCTATTTCGATATCCAGGGCGAATACACCGGCCTGACCTCGAAGGCCATGACCGCGCCGGATGGCAAGATCCGCATCCCGCTGAACGAAGAATCGTCCAAGGGCAGCGGCCAGATCGAGGAATTCCTGATGGCCTTCAATGGCGAAGGCATCCAGCACATCGCCTTCCTGACGGACAACCTGATCGAAGTCATCGACAGCCTGCAGATGGCTGGCGTGCCCCTGATGACGGCGCCCAACGACTATTATTACGACGGCCTGGAAGCGCGCCTGCCCGGCCACGGCCAGCCCGTGGATCAGCTCAAGGCGCGCGGCATCCTGGTCGACGGCACCACCGACGGCGGCAAGCCCCGCCTGCTGCTGCAGATCTTCTCCAAGGCTTCGCTCGGCCCGGTGTTTTTCGAGTTCATCCAGCGCAAGGGCGACGAAGGCTTTGGCGAAGGCAACTTCAAGGCGCTGTTCGAATCGCTCGAGCGCGACCAGATTGAGCGCGGCACGCTCAAGGTCTGAGGCCCACAAGGCAAGCTGACCATATCAACACCGCCGGCGCAGCAGCATGACTGCGGGCCGGCGGTGCCTGGCCGAAGCCGAAGCGCCCGCGACACGCGAGAGGCGCAGGCCGACATTCCAAAAGAGTGGGTAGAGAGACAAAGATGGTTCCCAACGCTTCCGACAATACAGACGCGACGCTCAAGCGTGGCTTGAAAAACCGGCACATCCAGCTGATTGCGCTAGGTGGCGCGATCGGCACCGGGCTGTTCCTGGGCATTGCCCAGACCATCAAGATGGCGGGGCCCTCGGTCCTGCTCGGCTACGCGGTGGCCGGCATCGTCGCGTTCTTCATCATGCGCCAGCTCGGCGAAATGGTGGTCGACGAACCCGTGGCAGGCTCCTTCAGCCATTTCGCCAACAAATACTGCGGCAGCTTCGCGGGCTTCATGTCGGGCTGGAACTACTGGGTGCTGTATATCCTGGTCAGCATGGCGGAGCTCTCGGCGGTGGGCATCTATGTCCAGTACTGGTGGCCGCATATCCCCACCTGGGCTTCCGCGCTGGGGTTCTTCCTGCTGATCAACGCCATCAACCTGACCAGCGTCAAGTCCTTCGGCGAAATGGAGTTCTGGTTCTCCATCGTCAAGGTGCTGGCCATCGTCGGCATGATCGTGTTCGGCGGCTACCTGCTGGCGTCCGGCACGGCCGGCCCGCAGGCCAGCGTGTCCAACCTGTGGCAGCACGGCGGCTTTTTCCCGAACGGGATCTCCGGCCTGGTCATGGCCATGGCGGTGATCATGTTCTCGTTCGGCGGGCTGGAGCTGGTGGGCATTACCGCGGCAGAAGCGGATGAGCCGGAAAAGACCATTCCCAAAGCCACCAACCAGGTCATCTACCGCATCCTGATCTTCTACGTTGGCGCGCTCGGCGTGTTGCTCTCGCTGTACCCGTGGGAGAAGGTCGTCACCGGCGGCAGCCCGTTCGTGCTGATCTTCCACGCGATGAACAGCGACATCGTTGCCACGGTGCTGAACGCCGTGGTGCTGACCGCCGCGCTGTCGGTCTACAACAGCGGCGTGTATTGCAACAGCCGCATGCTGTTCGGCCTGGCCAAGCAGGGCAATGCGCCCAAGGCGCTGTTGAAGGTCAACAAGCGCGGGATCCCGCTGGCCGCACTGGGTGTTTCCGCGCTGGCCACCGCGGCTTGCGTGGTGATCAACTATTTCATGCCCGGCGAGGCCTTTGAGCTGCTGATGGGGCTGGTGGTCTCGGCACTGATCATCAACTGGGCGATGATCAGCATCATTCACCTCAAGTTCCGCCGCGACAAGCGCGCAGCCGGCCAGGAAACGCGCTTCAAGAGCCTGGGCTACCCGCTGACAAACTATGTGTGCCTGGCCTTCCTGGCAGGTATCCTTTACGTGATGTACCTCACGCCAGGCCTGCGCATCTCGGTGTACCTGATTCCGGCATGGCTGGCCGTACTGGGCCTGAGCTACCGTCTCAGGCAAAAGCAGAAGCGCGCCGAACCGGCGCTGCCCGAGCGCGTATCGGCATAATGATGACCCTGGCGGCCACCGGCCGCCGGCTCCGACCCATCCCAGCACTCCAGCCAGAGTATCCAATGTTCGAACACATCGATGCCTATCCGGGCGACCCGATCCTCTCCCTCAACGAGAGCTTTCAACTCGATCCCAGGACCGATAAGGTCAACCTGAGCATCGGCATCTACTTCGACGACGAAGGCCGCTTGCCGGTGATGCAGGCCGTGCGCGAAGCCGAGGCCGCGCTGATGGCCGACATGGGCCCGCGCCCCTACCTGCCGATGGCTGGGTTTGCGGCATATCGCGACGCGGTGCAGGCGCTGGTTTTTGGCCAGCCGTGCCAGGCGCGCGCCGAAGGGCGCATCGCGACGGTGCAGACGCTGGGCGGCTCCGGCGCGCTGCGCGTGGGCGCGGATTTCCTCAAGCGTTATTTCCCTGACGCCCAGGTCTGGATCAGCGACCCGAGCTGGGAGAACCACCGCGTGATCTTCGAGCGCACGGGCTTCACCGTCAACACGTACCCGTACTACGACGACGCCACCGGCGGCCTGAAGTTCGACGCCATGCTGGACGCGCTGCGGCTGATCCCCAAGCGCAGCATCGTGCTGCTGCACGCCTGCTGCCACAACCCCACCGGCGTGGACCTGAACCATGACCAATGGCGCCAGCTCATCACGCTGCTCAAGCAGCATGAGCTGCTGCCTTTCGTCGACATGGCCTACCAGGGCTTTGGCGCCGGCCTGGACGACGACGCCTTCGCGGTACGCGAGCTGGTGGCCCAGGGCGTGCCGTGCCTGGTGGCGAACTCGTTCTCGAAGAACTTCTCGCTGTACGGCGAGCGTTGCGGCGGCCTGAGCGTGGTTTGCGACAGCGCCGAAGAAACCGGCCGGGTGCTCGGCCAGCTGACGGGCGCGGTGCGCGCCAACTACAGCAACCCGCCCACGCACGGCGCCCGGGTGGTAGCCCGGGTGTTGACCACGCCGGCGCTGCGTACGATCTGGGAGCGCGAGCTGGCGGGCAAGTGCGAGCGCATCGCCAAGATGCGCGCGGCCATCCACAAGGGCCTGGCCGCCCACGTGAGCGGCGAGGCGCTGTCGCGCTACCTCACGCAGCGTGGCATGTTCACCTACACCGGGCTGACGGCCGACCAGGTGGACCGCCTGCGCACGGAGCACGGCGTGTACCTGCTGCGTTCGGGGCGCATGTGCGTGGCCGGGCTGAACGAGCGCAACGTGACCCAGGTGGCGCAAGCGATTGCCAGCGTGCTGGTGCCCGCGGCCTGACGGGCGGCTGAACCACGTCCCGCGCGGCAGTTGGTCTTTCCGCCCGCGCGGGGCGGCGAACTCGTTTTTCCACATCCTGAAGCGGCGGCGGCATATTCATCGGGCTTCCGTCAGCCAGAGGCTCGGCCTCGTTCCCGCATTTGCCGCGGTGGTTCTTCCGCGCGATCCAGCACTTCAGCGACGCACGCGATCCGCGCATCGTGCTCGTCCCGCCACACCCTCCAGTAAACAGCCCATATGCTTGCAGTGCCCATATCGGCCTGTTGCACCCGCGCTGCATTTCTGCCTCCCGATCCAACGGATCTGTCCCCGCGTTAGGGAAAGCATGCCCATCGACTGTGCGCGGGCGCTATTTCCGCACCACGTTGGCGCTAAATAAAGCGGTGTTATGCCCGTATAAATAAACACAATTTTCTCGGCACGGTTCGGGGTCTTATATTTCGTCACTGAGTCGCGGCAACCAAGCGCGGCCAAGCGAGCCGGCCTGCTGGAGGAGGGGCACGGAACGAGCCATAATTACTGCCCCGGAACAAAAATGAGCCAAATGAAAGTTGCCCGCCTCGGCCTGTGCGCCGGGCTATGCGCGGGTATTGCAGCCGGTGCACAGGCGCAAAGCAGCGTGACCATGTATGGTCTGCTTTCGGCAGGCCTCGGGTACGCGACCAACCAGTCGGGCAGTCACACCCTGCAGGCGCTGAGCGGCACCAACCAGAATCCACGCTGGGGAATGCGTGGTAGCGAAGACCTTGGCGGTGGCAACAGTGCGATCTTCACCCTGGAAGCCGGCTTCAGCGTCATGACGGGCAAGGCGGCGCAGAACGGCCGCGCATTCGGGCGGCAATCCTTTGTCGGACTGGCCAGCCGAGACTACGGCACATTGACGCTAGGCCGCCAGTACGATGCGATCCACGATTACATCGGTCCCGTGGTGATCGCCAGCAATGGCGTGAACGTCGGGGACAACGACAACGGCTACAACGATATCCGGGTCCAGCACGCCATCAAGTATGTGACCCCCGACTTCGGCGGCCTCAGCGCCACCGCCCTCTACGGTTTCAGCAACGCTGCCGGCGCGCCCGGCAACAACAATGCATACAGCCTTGGCGTGCGTTATGCGCGCGGGCCGATGGAGTGGAGCGTGGTGTATGCGCAATACAATACGCCTTACAGCACGTCCAACCAGGACGGTGCGATCGGTAATGACTACGCCAGCCCCGTGCTTATCTTCAGTAAGAGCGCCGTGCATCCGAGTGTCTACGCAGGCCGCCAGAAGATTGCCGGAACCGGCGGCTTCTACGAGGTCGGCAAGGCCAGGTGGGGCGCCATGTTCACGGACGTTCGCTTCGATTACCTCGACAACAGCCACCTGCGCATGCAGAACTTCGACCTGACGCTGAACTATCAGGCGATGCCGGCGTTGGTGCTGGGCGCCGCTTACGCCTACACGCAGGGGCGGTATGACGTGATCGGAACCCGCCCCAAATGGCACCAGGTCAACCTTCAGGCCGATTATTTCCTCTCCAAGCGCACCGACGTGATCTTGACCGCCATCGTGCAGCGCGCGGCTGGCGATGCCACCAATGCCCAGGTGTTCGGCTATGACGCGTCAACCAGCCGCCAGCAGGCGGTGGTTACGCTGGGCCTGAGACACAAATTCTGATCCCAGATCGCAGTCCCGCACCAGGCCGCCTCCCATGCCCATGCCACCCACTTCCGCGCGCCGGCGCTTTCTTGATCGGTCGCTGCGTTATTCAACCCTCTTTGCCGCGGCCGCGCTGATGACGCCGGCCCGATTCTCACTGGCTCAGTCCGGCAACGCGCCCGCGCAGTTGCAACCGTCGCCTGCCAGCGACAATCGCCGCAGCGTCATCATCGACTGCGATCCGGGTCAGGATGACGCTATTGCCATCCTGTTTGCCTTAGGTGCAGCCAACCGGATTGATGTCAAGGCATTGACGGTGGTTGCCGGCAACGTGCCGCTGGCGCTGACCGAGCGCAATGCGCGCATAGTGCGTGACTGGGCTGGCCGCACTGACGCGTTTCCGGTTTATGCCGGTTGCGCGCAGCCACTCGCGCGAGAACTGGTGACGGCTGCCAACGTGCACGGCCGTACCGGCCTGGACGGGGTGGAACTGCATGAGCCGCGCGCGGCATTGGCGTCCCGGCATGCGGTGGAGTACCTGGTCGACACGCTGCGCAACGCGGCACCGCGTAGCGTCACCTTGTGCGCCCTCGGACCGCTGACCAATCTTGCCGCCGCGCTGGTGCAGGCGCCGGATGTGGCGCTCGCCGTGGAGCAGATCGTGTTGATGGGTGGCGCCTTCTTTGAGCGCGGGAATATCACGCCCGCCGCTGAGTTCAATATCTATGTCGACCCCGAAGCCGCGCGCGCGGTGTTTGGCAGCGGTATTCCCATCGTGGTGCTGCCGCGCGACGTGGGGGTGAAAGCGCCAATTACCCCTGCCCGGGTGGCGCAGGTGCGCGCGGGCGGGACGCGCTGCGCACGGCTCGCGGCCGATATCATGGAAGCCGAGATCGCCTACAACGCCAGGCGCAGGGGCATAGCGGAAGCGCCCATGTATGATCCGTGCGCCGTCGCTTACCTGATCGACCCGAGCCTGTTCCAGGGACGCCACGTCAACGTGATGGTAGAAACGGCGGGCGAGTGGACCGTGGGCGAAACGGTGGTGGACTGGAACGGCCGTAGTACCCGCAAGCCCAATGCCAACTGGATTACCGAAGTGAATGCCGACGGCTTCTACCTGGAGTTAGTCTCGCGGCTTGGCGCGCTGCCCTGATCAGCGATGCGGATTGCCCATCTTTTACTACTAGCCTGACACGCCCGGAGTCTTACGATGTCTGCCTATTTTTTCCGTTCGCGGTTTAGCCGCTTCCTCATGATTGCGCTGCCGGCGGCATTGGCCATCCCGAGCGCAACCATGGCCGAGGTCCAGCCGTGGCCTGCCGCCAAGCCTGTCACTCTCGTCGTGCCCTATAGCGCTGGAGGCAGCACCGACGTGATCGCCCGCGTGGTGGCGCAGAAGCTGGGAGAGCGGTTGCGTCAGTCGGTAGTGGTGGACAACACCACAGGCGCCGGCGGCGTCATCGGCGTGCGGCGAGTGGTGCAAGCGCCAGCCGATGGCTACACGCTGGTGATGGGTGCCGACAGTTCGATCGCAATTGCTCGTCTGGTCAATCCTGCCGCGGTCAAGTACGACGCCATCAAGGACCTGCAGCCAGTGGGGCTGGTGAATACGGCAGCCATGGTGCTGGTGGCGCGTCCCGGCCTGCCGGTCGAGTCGCTGGATGACGTGTTGCGGCTTGCCCGTTCAAAGCCGGGCAGTCTGACTTACGCCACCTCGGGCATAGGCACGGTACTTCACGTGACGATGGAAATGCTCAAGGCCCAGGCCAAGGTGGACATCACCCACGTGCCGTACCGTGGTGCCGCACAGCAGATCACCGACCTGATCGGCCAGCAGGTGGATCTGGCGATGCTGATCAGCGCATCGGCCATTCCGAATGTGTCTGCAGGCAAGATCAAGGGCATTGCCGTGACCTCGTCGCGCCGCCTGGCAGCCTTGCCCAAGGTACCATCCATGGCGGAGACACCCACCTTCAAGGGCTTCGAACTCAGTAGCTGGACCGGTTTGTTCGCACCGGCCAAGACACCACCGGCAATCGTGGAGCGACTCAATCGCGAGCTGAATGCGGTGCTGTCCTCGCCCGAGGTGGTCAAGACCATGAGGGAGCAGGGCGTCACGCCGGGCCGCGGCGATGTTGCCAGTTTTGCCGGCTTCATCCAGCAGGAGCAGGGGCGGTACGCGCGTATCGTCGAGAGCGCCGGCATTCACGAGTAGGCAGCATCGCGCGTATCCCATGCGGATGGGCTTGGAAGTGCCAGCGGCACAGCTTTCAGAAAGATCGCCTGCGGATGTGCTATAGATTAGCCCTCATGCTCTGGACGAGGTGCTAGACAGCCTCTCCGGGGCGGCGTTTCTATTGCTCTCGCGCCGGCCTGGTACGGCCCCCACAAGCCGGCCGAGAATGCTCAGCCCTCCGCACCATGCCTGACTATCCCGCCCTGCTGCCTGCGCTGACCCTCCGGCAAATCCAGTACTTCGTTGTGCTCGCGCACAGCCAGAGCTTCACCCAGGCAGCGCAGGCGTTATCCGTCACACAGCCGGCACTGACCACGGCCATCCGCCAGATCGAATTCCTGTTGGGGGGCCGCCTGTTTGAGCGATCGTCGCAGCGGCTGACGCTGACGGTTGCCGGCGCGACGGTGCTACCCCTGGCAGAGCACCTGCTCAACACGGCGCACGGCACGTTCGATGACATGTTGCGCACCTTCGCGGAGAAGATGCAGACCATCCGCATTGGACTCATTCCGTCGGTCGCCGGCAGGCTTTTCCCGGCCCTGGCCGCACTGCGCGCACAGCAGCCCGGACTGCGGTTCGATATGACCGACATGCCCAACAGCGTGCTGATGGAGGCCGTGCGCAACGGCAGCCTGGACTTCGGCATCGGCGTGCGGGACGAGGATGCCGAGGCGCAGGGCATGGTTTGCCAGGACTTGTTCGAAGACGAGATCGTGGTGGTGGTCCGCCGCGAAGATCCGCTCACGCAGGCCGCCCCGGTAACCTGGGCACATCTGGCCGAGCGGGAGCTGGCGGTGTTCGTGCGCGGCAACGTGAGCGATATCCTGCTGCGCACCGGCGGCGAGCGCAGCCTGCGCCTGCAGCCCAGCTACCGCATGGAGTATACGGAGCCGCTCTACGCGCTGGTCCGCAGCGGGATTGCCAGCGCGGTAATGCCCAAGCTCTACACGCTGCACCTGCACGATCCGGCGTTGGTAGCATTGCCGATCGACGCGCCACATGTGACGCGCTCGATAGCGCTGATTGCGCTTGATGCCCCGGAGCGGAGCCCGCACGTGGTCCTGGCACGGGACTGGGTCGCCAAAAACATCTGAGTCGTTGATGCGCAGGCGGTGCAGGCAACAGGCCGGGGCTGCCCCAGAGCGCCGGGGCCGAACTAGGCCGCGAGCAGGGTTGCGCGCAGCGTGTCGAACTCCTTGCCCCAATGGGCCCGCCATTCCCGGCGGGTGGCATCGTCGATCCAGGCGCCATCCAGGCCATTGAGCATGAATTCACGCAGATCGTTCAGGCCAAAGCCGAAATCCCGAATCATCATGCCCCAGGCCTTGCTGGCGGTGACGTGATGCAGCACCGGGTCATCGGTGTTCGGGTGAATGCGAATGCCGAGGCCTGGCATATGGCGGATGGGATGATCGGTTGCCCAGCGGTCCTTGGGTAGGGTGCGGAGATAGTAAGAATTGGTCGGCACCACGGTGAAGATGATGCCGCGGGCCGCGCAGCGGCGCGCCAGCTCCGGATTGTCGATCACGGTGTAGCCGTGGTCGATGCGATCTACCTGCAGCAAGTCGAGCGCCGTAGCCACATTGGTCCAGGGTGTGCCGAACTCCCCCGCATGTGCCGTTGTTTTCAGGCCTGCGGCGCGGGCCTTCCGATAGGCATTGTGGAAGAGCTCGGGCGGACGATCCGACTCCCGATAGTCAATGCCGATTCCAACCACCTCCTCGCGACGGTTTGCGATGACCCAGTCGACCATGACCTCGGCCTCGGCGGGATCCGCCTCCCGATCGATCGACGGCACCAGCCGTCCCAGGATCCCGAAGTCCGTTTGCGCATCGCGGATCGCCCTCACGATGGCTTCCATGGCTGCACGGTACGGAATCTGTGATTGCCGGGCCGTGCCGGTCGGATTCCAGAAGAACTCGCTGTAGCGAATGCCCTGCGCCGCGGCGTCCTGCAGGTATTCGAAGGTCAAGCGGTATAGATCGTCGGGCAGCTTGATCAATTGGCTGTCCAGCGCGCGCAACACGCGCAGCACGCCAACGGGTTTCTCCCCGCGCGTGTAGAACGCCTCGATTTCCCCGAGAGAAAACGGCATGCCTTGGCGTTGCACCAGTTCGGTGAACGTGGCACGGCGCACGCAACCGAAGAGATGGCAATGCAGTTCCACCTTGGGCATTGCCGTCAGGAAGGTATCAAGTGCGAATTCGGACATGGTTGGATACGCCTCGAAAGAGAGGTGGGCTATGCACGGGCTCCTATTCTAGGTGGCACGCTAGGGCAAACATAATTAATTAAGTCTATTCCCCGATAAGTTCGGCTTATTAACACTTGATGCGCAAAATGGATGTGCATGGTGGCGCTACCGGTGCCGTTCAACGCCCAGTGTGTTGCCGGTATGTCTGAGGGGGGGCGTACCCAATCCACCCAAGTTACGCGTCAGCAAGCCTTGTAGGCGGCATGTCGATGAATGGAATGAACGCCTCACACTCCCGGTAGTGGTGTGCCAGACAGAGGAGGCTGAAACCTCACGGGCTGACGGGGCAACAAAGGCCCAAGATGGGAGATCGGGCGATTACCGAGATTCCCGGCGTCGGCATACTGACGGCGACAGCGGCGACAGCGGCGACAGCGGCGACAGCGGCGATTGCCACGATGGGCGATGCAAAGTCATTCAAATCAGGCCGCGAGTCTGCAGCCTGGATCGGGCTCGTTCCCACGCAAACGGGCTCAGGTGGCAAGGTGACGTTGCTGGGTTTCGGCGCGGCGACACTTACTTGCGCACGCTGCTGATTCACGGCGCGCGCAGCGTGCTCACTCGCGTCATGGCTGCAGCCCATCCTGTCCGTCAGAGCGCACGAAAATCCTTCGCAGACGGGAGGTGTTCATATAGCAAGTTGCCAAGCATGGAGGCGATCAGTGTCGGTAGGGTGAGTTTGCGCTGATGGGTGAAAGCGGCGGGACGTCCGGGATGGCGGGCAAGATCGTGAAAGACCTTGGTATGCAGGTATTGGGAGAGCGTAGCGAACAATTCGGGCAGGGTGGCGGCTTCTCAAATCTCCTTGCCTGTCAATACCTTGCGCCGATCAATCGCGGCTTTTTTTGGGGGCGGCTTAACTTGGGTGGATTGGGGGCATACCGCGCTGTGGTCTTTGGATCCTGCTTCAAACCAGCACGTGACGTGTTTCAACGAAGAAGCGTTGAATCTGGCGATCTATCTCCGGATCGACCATCTCCTCGGGCCGGTTCCCGTTCGGGCAGGGCAGCCGCGGCGTCGTGCCGAACAAGCGGCAGATCAGCGGGCGCTCGGCATAGACCTGGCAACCCTGGCTGCCAAGATGCGGGCAACTGAGATCTGTCAGCGCGGCTTCGTGCTCGGCATCGCTTTTGACCGGAAGCCTCGACATCTCGTGCGTCGAGGTCATCACCGGCCCGCAGCAGTCGTGGCAGCCCGGGGTGCACGCGAATGCGGGAATCCGTGAGCGGAAGAACCTGATTTTCTGGCTGATCATTTGGCGTCCCTCTTCATTGGCCCGGTGGCCGGTTTCGTATGCCCAGGCACCGGGTGCGGAACCGTCACGGCTCGCTGCGATTGCCATCCAGGCCGAGTCCTTCAGCCCGCGAGTTTTTGCCAGAATGTGTGATCCGACGCGAGCCGTTTGCCCTGCTTCAGGCGACGCGCGGCCGCCCGCAGATTCAGCGGGTGCGTGGCTTCCAGGGCGCGAGCCCGCGTCAGCAGCTCGTCCTGGGAGGGAAGCGCCCGCGCCCCCTTCCACGCGAACAGCGTGTAGTTGCAACTGTCCTCGGACAGGGCGATGGAAAATGATTCCCCGAACACCGAACGGATCTCTTCCAGGTAGAACGGGATATCTGCATCGCTGTCGAGGTAGTTGGCCACCAGGACCCCATCGTCGGCGAGCCGCGCATGGCACGCTGCGTAGAAGGCGGCGTTCCCCAATTGTGCCGGCATGCCATGGGCGAGAAAGCCATCCACCAGGATGACCTCCGGCCGCGCGTCCTGACTCTTGACATACTCGGCGCCATCCGCGCAGACCACTTCGAGCCGCTCGTCGTCGGGCGGGATGTGGAAGGTATCGCGCAAGGCGATCACTGCCGGATCGATTTCAATGGCAACAACCTTTGCCTGCGGAAGATGCCGATAGCAATACTTGAGCAATGATCCCCCGCCCAGGCCAATCATCGAGATCCTGGCGGGTGCCGGCTGCAGCAGCAAAAAAGCCATCATCGTCCGCGTGTAGCCGAGCACAAGCTTGTCGGGGTCATGCCGCGACATGATGCTTTGGGTCGCGAGCGCGTCGAAATGCAGTGAAAGTGCAAGCGGGGTTTCCAGCACGGTCGGGGTGCCGTCGTCCGGGGCTTCGGAGAGGAACTTCAAGTAGGCTTCAAAGGAGGTACGGCTGGGATCCATCTGCGGGCTCGATCAGGCTTGTTATTCGATTTGTCACTCGGTCAACAGCGCGGCGATGACTTCTCGGCAGCAATTTCGTCCGTGCCGGTGGCCCGGATACGCGCCTGGGCTCCCGCCCGCGGCGAGAGTCGCTCAGCTTTCAGCCTCAGGCCGAAAAAGCGTCGTCGGATTGGCCCTGAGGGACATAAAAGATATTTAAAGATCGCATTGCGTGGTTCTGGCATGCCTTCAAGGCCTTCAAGACCTTCCGGCGAAGGCGGTTGCCAGGCCGCACTTGGCTGATCAGTTGTATATAATGATAATGCTATTATCATACAATACTACTCTGAAGCGTATGGAATCCAAGACTGCCCGTTTCACCGTGTTGATCGACCCCGTGAAGAAGAAAGCCTTTGAGGCACTGTGCGCGGCGCAGGATCAAACGCCATCACAGGTCGTGCGTCAGTTGATTCGCGACTATCTGGAGCAGCATGGGGTGGCCTATGCAACCCGGTCCCAGGTTGGCGCCACGGTTCTGGCCAAGAAGGACGGCGAGTGACCGTTGTCCGCATCGCGGATTTCAATACTGCTGTCACTGCGTGACAAGACTGGAGCAGGCTCTTGCAACGATCGGAAGATGTCCATGCGTGAGGCGGTGACTTATCGCGTCACGCCGCGCGCAAAGGCGCTCGTCGACGGTAGCTACCAACCCAAAGTCCTGGTGGCTATCTACCGAGGCGATACGCTGGTCAGGGATGTTGCGCTGTATGCGCGATGCGACGCTTGTCCGCTGCGCGTGACGGCTGCCAGGCTTGCCGAAGCACTGGCCTTGCGGATTCGGGCGGTGCTCAAGGATGTGCACGAAACGGATGACGTTGCCACCGCTGCCATTCAGACCCTCTTGCGGCGCGTCGGGCTTAGGACAACCCCACGATCCGTTGCCGTAGCTGGTGCTGGCGTCAGCTAGTCGGGTGCGGCAACACGCCGACGGCACGCCATCTGCTTTCTTGACTTTCATTTAACCTGTTGGTTAAATGAATCCATGCCATCCTCCACCGATCCGCTGACCCCCATCTTTGCCGCACTGGCTGATCCCACTCGCCGCGCCATCCTTGCGCGCCTGGCCGAAGGGGAGGCGCCGGTGAGCGAGCTGGCGCGGCCGTTCGACATGTCGGCCCCGGCCATCTCCAAGCACCTGCGCGTGCTGGCGGACGCCGGGCTGATCGAGCGGGAAGTCAGCGCCCGCTGGCGCATCTGCCATCTGCGCGCGGATGCGCTGCGCGACGCGCATGACTGGCTGGGCGCCTACCGGCGCCATTGGGAGGGCAATCTCGATCGCCTTGTCGAGTTCGTCGAACGTACCCATGCGGCGGGCTCGACCGAAGGCACCGGCAACGCAGGCAACGCCCGAGGGAAAAAACCATGACCCAAGCTGCTACCTTCCATCTGGAAATGGACCGCTTCATCCGCGCCCCGCGCGAGAAGGTGTTCGACGCATTCACCAGCCAGGCCGCACTGTCCGAGTGGCATTGCCCGCGCGGCATGCACGTGCTGGAGGCCAGCGCGGACGCGCGTGTGGGCGGCAGGTACCGCATCGTCATGGGTGGGCGTGATGGTGTCAGGCACATCGTGGGCGGCGAGTACCAGGCGATCGACCGGGCTGATTTCCTTGCCTATACCTGGTTCTGGGAAACCGGCCCGATGCCGCCGCAGATCAAGACGCTGATTGAAGTCACGCTGACCGCCAAGGATGGCGGCACGCACCTGCATATGCGCCACAGTGGCTTTCCCGAGGCGGGTCAGCGCGATTCGCACATGGGCGGCTGGCAATCGGTGTTCAATCGCCTCAGCGATTTCCTGGACCCGGAGGGCAGCGCCGGCTCCGTCACCGTGATCGGGGACCCGCGCAGCAGCTATTGCCGCACGGTGCGCATGGCGCTGGCCGAGAAGGGCGTGGCCTACAAGCTGCAGCCCGTGCCGCCGCACTCGCCGGAGGTGCTTGCGCATAGCCCGTTCGGCCGCATTCCGGTATTGAGCGATGGCCCGCTTTCCTTCTATGAGACCCGCGCCATCCTGGCCTATATCGAGGAAGCCTTCGAGGGCCCGAGCCTGCTTGCGCGACAAGCAGGCGCCATTGGCCATGCGCGCTGCGAGCAATGGATCAGCCTGATCAATTGCCACGCCTACGACGCCATGGTGCGCCGTTACGTATTGCAGTACATCTTCCCCAAAGGCGAAAACGGCCAGCCCGAGCGCGCGGTGATCGATGCCGCGCTGCCGGAGATGGCCACGCAGCTAGGCGCGTTCGACGAAGCCTACGGCAATCGCGATTACCTGGTCGGCACGGCGATGTCGATGGCGGACCTGTTTCTCGCGCCAATCCTGGCGTACGTCGGCATGTTTCCCGAGGGCGCCGCCTTGCTGGAGAAGTACCCCAACGTGCGGCGCGCGCAGGCAGTGATGCGCGAGCGGCCAAGCTTTGCCGCGACGCAGCCGCAGATGGGCTGACGCCACCGCTTAGGCTACGCGGCGGGCAGGAGCACCGCCACCGCTTCCACCTCCACGTTCAGGCCAAAGTGCAGCGCGCCGGTCGGCACCACGGCGCGTGCCGGGCACGCGCTGCCTGCCCACGCCGCGTAGATGGCATTGAATGCCGGCCAGTGTTCAATGGCGTCCACATAGACCCGCACCTGCGCCAGGCCGCCGATGCCGCTGCCGGCTGCGATCAGCGCCGCTTCCACGTTGGCCAGCACCTGGCGCGCTTGATCTTCGAAGGGCGCGCCGACGAGCTTTTCGCCGGCGGGCGTGATGGGCAACTGCCCGGAGACGAACACGAAGCCATTGGCCACGGTGGCATGGCTGTAGTGCCCGCCCGGCGCGGATAGCCCGGCGGGGTTGACCGTCTTGACCGTATTGACCACCTTGACCGTGGCACTTGCCTGATCACCAACCATGGAACCGGCTCCAGGCAGCGAGCGTGCCGTCTTGCGCAAGGGCGTGATATTCGGGGAACTGCGCGCCAGTCGCACAGGCGTGGTTGGGCAAGATGCGCAGCACCGTGCCAATGGGCAAGCGCGCCGCGATGTCCGGCTCGGGCGCGCTTTCCCCGCCTTCGCGCGACACGATGCCATGTTCCTGATTGGCGCCGCTGAGCACATAGTCCGGGAGCACGGTGCCGTCGATGCCGCAGACCTGCCCGTAGCCGAAATCGCACTTCTGCTTTTGCGTGCCACGGTCGCGGCTCATGGCCATCCAGCCGGCGTCGACGATGGCCCAGCCCTTGTCCACCTGGTGCCCGATCACGGTGGTCAGCACGCTCAGCGCCACGTCCTGCGTTGCGCACACGCCAACGTTGCGCATCACCAGGTCGAAGAACACGTAGACGCCCGCGCGCACCTCGGTGACGCCTTCCAGGCGCGTTGCGGATAGCGCCGTGGGGGTCGAGCCGACGCTGACCACCGCGCATGGCAGCCCGGCCGCGCGCAGCCGCTCGGCCGCCATGACGCAGCCGGCCCGCTCCTGCTCCGCCATCGCCGCCAGGGCTTCAGGCGTATCCAGGTGGTAGCTGGAGCCGGCGTGCGTCATCACGCCGCCCAGGCGGGCGCCGCCTTCATGCAGCACGCGGGCCACGTCGATCAGCGCGGCTTCGTCCGGGCGGATGCCAGAGCGGTGGCCATCGGTGTCGATCTCGATCCAGACCTCGAACGACTCGCCATGCGCGGCGCCGAACGCGACGATGGCCTCGGCGGACGTCACGCTATCGGTGACGATCTTCAGGTCGCAGCCCTGGCGGCGCAGCGCCAGGGCCTGGGGCAGTTTGGTCGAGACCATGCCGACGCCGTAGAGAATGTCCGTGATGCCATCGGCAAAGAAATGCGCGGCTTCCTTCAGGGTGGAAACGGTGATGCCGCGCGCGCCGGCATCGATCTGGGCTTGCACGACCGCCGAGCATTTGCTGGTCTTGGCATGTGGGCGGAACCGCACGCCAAGCGCGTCCATGCGCGCCTGCATGCGCTGGATGTTGTGTTGCATGCGGGGCAGGTCGATCACCGCTGCCGGTGTTTCCAGGATCGCGAGTGTGTGGTTGGCAGTGTTCATAGTCTTCTTGAGCGTGATCGGTCAGTCCAGCAACTGGACGTTGGCCTGCAGCCGGGTTGGGGTAGCCGCATGAAAGGACCGCAGCCAGGGCAGCGCGGGCTCCAGCGTGGCGGACTCCGCATCGGGCACTGGCGCGCCGGCGGGCAGCGCCAGGCCGACCCGGTTATGCCAGTAGGTGCGCAGCCCCACGGCCGAGGTGCCGAACATGTCGTAGCCCGAGCCCGCGACAAACGCTGCATCCGTTGCCTGCACGCCCAGTTGCTCCAGCGCGAGCTGGTAGGGGCGCGGATCCGGCTTGTAGAAGCCCGCTTGCTCGGAGGTGACCACGACATCCCAGTCGATCTCCAGCAAGTCCGCGGCGCGCCGCCCCAGCCGCTCGGAGCAGTTCGTGACCACCGCCAGGCGGCAATGCGGGCGCAGGGCGCGCAGCAGCTCCCGTGCACCGTCCCACGCGGGGAGCTTGTCCCAGCCTGCGTCGAGCGCCTGCGGCGCGCTGGCGGGCAGGCCCACGTGGCTGGCCGCCTCGCGCACCAGTTGCTCGTAGGGAACGTAGGCGCCGCAGCCGTAGGTGCGCTTCAGGTACTCCGCGCGCCAGGCCCGGCCTTGCGCCTGCGAACCGGCGGCGGCGTTCCATACGGTCCAGGAATCCAGCAGCGCGGTGAGCAGGTCGAACAGCACGGCGCGTGGCCAGGCAGGGGCAGGCGATTGGTCGATGATTTCCATACATTCCTTTTTTGTGTGGGCGGGACAGCAGAGCGGCGGGCCAGCAGAGCTGTGGAACAACAGGCCCTCAGTGTAGGAAGTAGTACGTGGTCCATGGTTAAATGCCGGAACATCAATCGTTAAGCTGAAGTGAATGATCCAGATCGAAGACCTGCGGCTGGTCGAGGCGCTGGCGCAGGCCCCGTCCCTGAGCGCAGCCGCCCGCGCGCTCAATGTGACGCCGCCAGCGCTGTCCATGCGCCTGCGCAAGCTGGAGGCCACGCTGGGCCTGGCGCTGGCCACCCGCACCGCCCGGCGCCTGAGCCTCACGCCCGAGGGCGAGCGCTTTGCGCAGGAAGGCGCGGCGCTGCTGGCGCAGCTCGAGGCGCTGCCCGAGTCGTTCCGCCGGGAAGACAGCCGCCTGACGGGCACGCTGCGCGTCGCCGCCCCCTTCGGCTATGGCCGGCACCACGTGGCGCCGGTGCTCGCGCGCTTTGCGCAGTGCCATCCCGGTTTGCGCCTGCAGCTGGATCTGCGCGAGGTGCCCTGGCCGGACAAGCATGACTCGGACGCGGTGGTGCATATCGGCGCCGTGCGGGACTCATCCTGGATTGCCCGCACGCTCGCCCCCAATGCACGCTGGCTGTGCGCAAGCCCGGCTTACCTGCGCGCCCACGGCACGCCGCAAGAGCCGCGCGACTTGCTGGGGCACGCGTGCATCTGCATTCGCGAGAACGACGAGGACGTGACGCTGTGGCGTTTTCGCCGGGCGGGTTCCGGCACCGCGCGGCGGCCATCGGCCCGCGAGACGCTGCGCGTTGTCCCGGCCTTTACGACCAACGACGGCAGCGTGGCGCGCCAGTGGGCGGAACAGGGGCTTGGCCTGGTGCTGCGCTCGGAGTGGGATACGGCGGATGCGGTGGCGCGCGGCACGCTGGTCCGGGTGTTGGCCGGCTGGGAGTTCGACAGCGCGCCGGTGACCCTGCTGGTACCCACGCGGAGGGGCCGCACGGCGCGGGTACAGGCACTGATGCAGTTTTTCGAGGCGGCCCTGGGCAAGCCAGGGCCGCCCCCGCCGCGCTGAAAGCCCTCGCCGGTGACGTGCCGCCCGTCCCCCCTCAGGGTGCGGCTTGTGGCGTCACAATGCTGAAGTACCCGTCAAACGTATCCAGCATGCCGAACAGCGACACCACCGCTTGCGGGCTGCCGTCAATGTGGATGCTGCCATCGCGGATCGCGTCCGGCAGCGTCAGTTGCTTCAGGCTGATGCGGTCGAGCGTGGCCTTGTCCAGCGTGATGGTTGCCGTGGCCTGCGCGGCTTGCGCGTCGGCCAGGTAGGTCAGGGCGCTGTTGCGCAGCGTCATGGCGTAGCGCTCCTGCAGGTCGGTGAAGTTCCAGTTCAGCGTCATGGCCTTGCCGGCGGCCTTGTCCGCATTCAGGCGCACCGCCAGGTAGTCGAAGAAGTGCGGCACGGTCAGCGCGCGCACCAGGTCGGGCGACGTCGTGCCGCCGGGCGCGCCCCGCCTGATGCCGTTGCGCAGTTCCTGCGCGCCGGTCAGGTAGGCATTGCGCCAGGTCGCGTTTTCGGCCTGGTAGCCAAGCTGCTCCAGCGCATCGGCCTGTAGCGTGCGGGCCGCGGTGTTGTCCGGCTCGGCAAAGACCAGCTCGTTGCCGATCTGCGCCACCCAGCGGTACTCGCCGCGGGCGTAGGCTTCGCGCGCCTTGGCCAGGACAGCGTCCGCGCCGCCCATCCATTCGATCGTCTTCTTCGCGCTCTGCACCGGCGGCAATGGGTTCAGGTGGGCAGGGTTGCCATCGTAGAACCCGAGGTAGCGCTGGTACACGGCGCGCACGTTGTGGCTGACCGAGCCGTAGTAGTCGCGTGCATACCATTTGCTGGCCAGCGGCTCGGGCAGCTTGCGCAGCGTGTCGGCAATATCCGTGGGCGTGAGGCCATGGTTCATCAGGCGCAGCGTCTGGTCGTTCAGGTAGGCGTACATGTCGCGCTGGTCCGACAGGAACTCGTTGATGCGCGCCTTGCCCCAGGTGGGCCAGTGGTGCTGGGCGATCAGGATGTCGCTGCGCTCGCCGTAGCGGGCCAGCGCCTGGCCGATATAGAACGACCAGGCCTTGGCATCGCGCACCTGCGCGCCGCGGATGGTCAGGATGTTGTGCTGGGTGCGGGCAGCGTTCTCCGCGATGCACAGCGTGCGCAGCTGCGGGAAGTAGAGGTTCATCTCGGCCGGCGCCTCGGTGCCGGGCGTGAGCTGGAACTCGATGTCGATGCCATCGATGCGGCGGGTGTCGATGGTCTTGTCGATGAGATCGGTGGGCGCCAGCAGCGTGACCGTGCCGCGCGAGGTGGCCTTGCCCAGGCCCGCGTCGACTTGCCCGGTCGCGCTGCGGGGCAGGGTGGTGCCGTACATATATTGCGCGCGCCGGCTCATGGCGTTGCCCGCCAGCACGTTCTCGCTGATGGCCTCTTCCATGAAGCCCGCCGGCGCGATCACCGCCACCTTGCCGGCCTTCACGTCGGCTTCGTCGACGATGCCCTTGGCGCCGCCGAAATGGTCGACGTGGCTGTGCGTGTAGATCACGGCGACCACCGGCTTGCGCGGCCGGTGCGCATAGTACAGCGCCAGCGCCGCGCGCGCGGTCTCGGCGGTGATCAGCGGGTCCATCACGATGATGCCGGTGTCGCCTTCGATGATGTTCATGTTCGACAGGTCGGCCCCGCGCACCTGATAGAGGCGGTCGGTGACCTTGAACAGGCCGGCTTCATTGTTCAACTGCGCGAGCCGCCACAGGCTCGGGTTTACCGTGGCCGGCGCGGCATCGGCGTGCTCGAAGGCGTAGGCGTTGAAGTCCCATGCCACGCGGCCGTCCGCGCCGCGGATGGTGCCTTCGGGGAAGCGGGCCACCAGGCCGCGGTGCGCATCCTCGAAATCCTGCCGGTCGCCAAAGGGCAGTGCCTGCAGCCACGCCGCATTGGCTTGCACGGTGACGGGCGAGGCAGGCGCGCTGGCCGTCTGGGCGGTGGCGCACTGGAAGGCAACAAGCGCCAGGATGGCGGGGAGGGTACGGCGAAGGGGCATGGCAAGGCTCGGTGACACGAAGAGGACGTCTATTGGAGTCCACCGCCACCTATAATTCAATTGCAAGTTTTTTATCTCAGCGATGCAAGGAGCGCATGTCTTGAACCTGAAACGGCTGGAGCACCTGATCGCGGTGGCCGAAGAGGGCTCGCTGGCGGGGGCCGCCCGCCGCGTGCACCTGAGCCAGCCCGCGCTGACCCGCAGCATCCAGGCGCTGGAGGCCGAGGCCGGCATGCCGCTGTTCGATCGCGGCCCGCGCGGCGTGGCGCTGACCGCGGCCGGGCGCATGGTGGCGGAGCGGGCACGGCGGATCCTGTTCGAGACGCGTTGCCTGGCGCGCGATCTCGCGCTGGTGCAGCAGCATGAGATCGGCAGCGTGCAGATGGGGATGGGGCCGTTTCCCGCCGCTATCCTGCTGCCCGGCGTGCTGTGCGCCCTCAACCGGGACTGGCCGAAGCTGCGGGTGAAGGCCGAGGTCAACAGCGCCCCGGCGCTGCTCGCCGCCCTGCACGCGGAGACGCTGGATTTTCTGGTTGCCGAGCGCCGTACCATGCCAGCGGCGGCAGAGCTGGAAGTCCGGCGCCTGCGGCCCGAGCCATCGGGCTGGTTTGCGCGCCCGGGCCATCCCCTTGCGGGCGAGCGTGTCACGCCGGCGCAATTGCGCGAGGCTACCCTGGTGTCCGTGCCGTTGCCGGATCATGGCCATGACCAGTTGCGCAGGCTGCTTGGCTGCCGGCCGGGCGAGAGCCTGCCGTTTCAGGTGCAGAGCAATGATCTTCATGCGCTCAAGCATCTGGCGTGCCAATCCGATGTGGTGCTGCTGGCGCCCGCGCGGGCGCTCAGGGCGGAGCTGGAGAGCGGCGCGCTGGTGCCGCTGGCGCTGGCAAGCACGGTCTCCATGGCCATGGACTTTGTCGTCGTGCACCTGGCGCAGCGCACGCTGTCGCCGGCGGCGCAAAGGGCGGTGGCAGCCGTGCTGGCCGCCGCTTGATGGGCGCGCCAGCGCCAATCGAAAGCCAACTAAACGCAGCTTTATTTGCGTAAATATTATTTTTTTTAACATTTCCGGCGGCTGCGAGGCGCAGCCAGACGGGAAACCCACATAGCCGCCACCGCCATCCCTTGCGGCAGTCCCCGCCGGGATGCGGATGGGCTTCAGCCCGGTGAAGCCGGCCAGGGCGCCGCCCCCCTTGGCGCCGTCGCAGCCCAGCCCGCGCGCAAGCAACTTTTGTCAGGCTCGGCCGGAACGCACCGGCCCTTTGGCGGTCTATGACTTACATCCGCGTTACAATGCTGTGGTGCACCATCGGCGGCGGGTGGCTGATTTATCACCCTCCGCGCTGGTTTGGCCCTTGTTGCTCTACCCCGATTTTCGCTACCCTGATTCGCGCTATCCCGGTTCATGCGATCCCTGCTGCTCCTGATCACCGTTTTGTGCTTGTCTGCGCTGTCCTTCGGGGCAGCGGCGAACACGCACGCCGGTATATTGGGGTCTGCGGGGTCTGCGGGGTCTGCGGGGCCTGCATCTGATCCCGTTCGCGCCGAACGCCTGATTGCCGAAGCGGCGTTCTCCCGCACCCTCGACGAACTGGACGGCGGTGCCGGCCTGGAGCGCGTCGTGGCGCCGGGCGACGATGGCCTGGCGGGTGAAGCGATGGCGGCAGCGGCGGTGGAGGGCGACCCTCCCGGCTACTGCGAGATCTGGTCCGCCGACTTGCTCGACCCTCTCGACATGCTCGACGAGATTGAAGAATCCAGCGCGCTCTTCGCGCTGCCCACCGTGCGTGTTTCGTTGCCCCCCAACGAGATCGCGCAACCGCTGCCCGCACGCCCGGATCCATTGCCCGCGGCGTTCTTCAAGCCCCCCATCTCCCTGATCTGACAGTCCTGGCAACCCGGGCGCGCACCTTGCGCGCCGGGGCTGCGTTCCTATTGCCTGGGCGCCTTGGCCCGATCGCGTCCGCGATCGCTGGCTGACCGTTGGCGCGCGCTTTTCGCGTGCGCCGGCGGCGGGCGCGCAGCCGTTTCGCCTGCCCCCATTCGTCATGCAGATCAAACAGATCAAACAAATCACCATGTTTTCCATGGTGGCGTTGCTGTCGCTCGGAGCCTTGCCGGCTCTCGCGGCGGAAACGTTCACCTTGCCGCAACTGCTGTCCCTTTCGCAGTCCACCAACAAAGGCGTGGAGGCGGCGCAGGCCGGCGTGGATGCCGCCAGCGCCGCCGTGACCAGCGCGCGCGCCTATCCCAACCCGCAGGTCGAGGTGATGTACGGCCGTCTGTCGCCGCGCACTTCCGGTGTGACCGGTGGCGCCGCGCCGACCATGGCCATCACCCAGAAGCTGGACTATCCGCAGCAGCGCAAGCTGCGCGCCGAGATCGCCGGGCGCAGCCTGGAGGCCACCGAAGCCGGCCGCCAGGCATTCCGCGCGGACCTGGCGGCGCGGGTCAAGACGTCGTACTTCGACGTGCTACGGCGCGAGATGGAGCTGGCCGCCGCCAAGGAAGACCTGGCCATGATGCGGCAGATCCAGGACCGCGCCCGGCTGCGGGTGGAGGTGGGCGAAGCCCCGCGCTATGAGCTGATCAAGGCCGAGACCGAGTTGCTGAGCGCGCAGAAGACGCTGCAAAGTGCCCAGCTGCGCGTCAACCAGGCCAAGGCGGCGCTGCGCCAGCAAGTGGGCGGCGCCATGCCGGCGGCCTATTCGCTGTCCGGCAGCCTGAGCCAGCCCCCCGCGCTGCCGGCCCTGCCGGTGCTGCGCGACACCTTGGCCGGCGCCAACGCCGAGCTGACCCAGCGCCGCCTGGAAGCGGACCGGGCCAGCCTGGCCGTGGACTACCAGCGCTCGCTGCACCTGCCCGAGCTGGCGGTGCGCGCCAGCGCCGAGCGCCAGCCGGACAACACGGTCTCGCAGGTTGGCCTGGTCCTCACCATCCCGTTGTGGGACCGCCGCAGCGGCCCGGTGGGCGAGGCGGCCGCGCAGGCGATCCAGGCCCGCACGGCGCTGGAGGCCCGCGAGTTCGAGCTCACGCAGGAGCTGGAATCGGCTTACCGCCAGTACGAGATCACGCAGTCGCAGGTAAGCGCGCTGGAAGGCGGCATCGTGCGCCAGGCCGAATCCGCGCTGGCGGTGGCCGAGTCGGCGTATCGCTTCGGCGAGCGCGGCATCCTGGACTACCTCGATGCCCAGCGCGTGCTGCGCGGCGCGCGCAGCGATCTGATTGCCGCGCAGTTCGAGCTGCAGGCCGCCACCATCCAGATCGAGAAGCTGCTGTCCAGCGTGCCCGGGCAGACCGCGGCGCCCACGGCACCCTCGGCCCCCACGGCAACTACGGAAACCAAATAAGCATGCGCCCCCATTTTCTACTTACCCTGACGGCAACCGCAGCCCTGCTGTTTTCCCTCGCTGGCTGCTCCGATGAACCCGCACCGGCCGCCGAGCCGCCCAGGCAGCCGCCCGGCGTGGTCAAGCCGGAACAGACGCTGCAAAAAACCCTGAAGGTGGCCGCGGTGGCTGCCAGCCCGTTCAGCGAAGTGCTGCGCGTGTCCGGACGCATCGATTTCGACGAGCAGCGCGTGGCGCGCATTGGCGCCAGCGTGACTGGCCGCGTGACGGATCTCTACGGCATCCTGGGCCAGGAGGTCAAGGCGGGCCAGGTGCTCGCCCGCCTGCATAGCAGCGAGCTGGGCGCGGCCCAGATGGCCTTCCTCAAGGCCGAGGCGCAGACCGAGCTGCAGGCCCGCAACGCCGAGCGCGCGCGCCAGTTGTTCGCCGCCGACGTGATCGGCCGCGGCGAGCTGCAACGCCGCGAGAGCGAGCTGGCCATTTCCTCGGCCGAGATGCGCGCCTATCGCGACCAGCTGCGCGTGCTTGGCATGTCGGCCGCCGCGGTGGCGCAACTGGCCAAGAGCGGCAGCATCGATTCCTACTCGCCGGTGTTCTCCAGCATCAGCGGCACCGTGGTGGAGCGCAACGTCGCGCAAGGCCAGGTGGTGCAGCCGGCCGATGCGCTCTACACCGTGGCCGACCTGTCGCGTGTGTGGGTGGTGGCGGAAGTGCCCGAGCAGCAGGCCGCGCTGGTGGCCGAGGGCCAGAGCGTGGACATCGAGGTGCCGTCCCTCGGCAACGGCGCGGGCCAGAAGCAGATCACCGGCAAGCTCATCTACGTGGGCCGCACCGTGAATCCGCAAACGCGCACCGTGCTGGTCCGCACCGAGCTGGATAACCGCGAAGGGCGCCTGAAGCCGGCCATGCTGGCCAGCATGCTGATTGCCAGCGCCGCGTCCGAGCAACTGGTGATCCCGGAGTCCGCCATCGTGCGCGACGGCAACGACGAGCTGGTCTACGTGGAGCAGCCCGGCGGCCTGTACCGCCAGGTCAAGGTCAAGCTGGGCGCCGAGAGCGACGGCATGCGCGTGGTGCAAAGCGGGGTGAAAGCGGGCGAGCGCATCGTGGTGGATGGCGCCTTCCACCTCGATAACGAGCGCAAGCGCCTGGAACAGGGGTAATCGATCATGCTGAAATCCCTTGTGGAAGCCGCCATCAAGCAGCGGCTGGTGGTTTGCGTGCTGGCGGTGGTGCTGTTCTTCTTTGGCCTGCGCGCGGCAACCAAACTGTCGGTGGATGCCTTCCCCGACGTCACCAACGTACAGGTGCAGATCGCCACCGAAGCCACCGGCCGCTCGCCGGAGGAAGTGGAGCGCTTTGTCACCGTGCCGGTGGAAATGGCCATGACCGGGCTGCCCGGCCTGGAAGAAATGCGTTCGCTCAACAAGGCGGGCCTGTCGCTGATCACGCTGGTGTTTACCGATGCGACGGACGTCTACTTTGCGCGGCAACTGGTGATGGAGCGCCTGATCGAGGTGGCCGGCCGCATGCCCGAGGGCGTGACGCCGGTGCTCGGCCCGGTCTCCACCGGCCTGGGCGAGGTCTACCAGTACACGCTGGACCGCGCCGACGACGGCAACCGCGCGCTCACGGCCGAGGAACTCTCCGAGCGCCGCATCGCGCAGGACTGGGTGGTGCGCCCGCTGTTGCGCTCGATCCCGGGCGTAGCGGAAATCAACTCGCAGGGCGGCTTCGTGCGGCAATACCAGGTGCTGGTCAACCCGGACCGCATGCGGCACTACCAGGTCACGCTGCAGCAGGTCTACCAGTCGCTCGCGCGCAATAACGCCAACTCTGGCGGTGGCGTGCTGCCGCACTACGCCGAGCAGTACCTGATCCGCGGCGTGGGCCTGGCCCGGGGCGTGGAGGATATCGGCAGCATCGTGCTCAAGGAGGTCGCGGGCACGCCGGTCTATGTGCGGGATGTGGCCAACGTGACCATCGGCCATGAAGTACGGCAGGGCGCGCTGGTCAAGAACGGCCAGACCGAGTCGGTCGGCGGCATCGTGATGATGATGCGCGGCGGCAACGCCAAGGAAGTGGTGAGCCGCGTCAAGGCCCGCGTGGCCGAGATCAACGAGCGCGGCATGCTGCCGGGCAAGCTGCAGATCGTGCCGTACTACGACCGCAGCGAGCTGGTGGACTCCGCGCTGTGGACGGTCACCAAGGTGCTGCTCGAAGGCGTGGTGCTGGTGGTGATCGTGCTGTTCCTGTTCCTGGGGGATGTGCGCTCGTCCGTCATCGTGCTGGCCACGCTGGTGCTGACACCGCTGATGACCTTCATGGTGATGAACCAGGTGGGCTTGTCGGCCAACCTGATGTCGCTGGGGGGGCTGGCCATCGCCATCGGCTTGATGGTGGATGGCTCGGTGGTGGTGGTGGAGAACGCGTTCGAGCGGCTCGGCCATCGCGACAAGAGCGGCATGAGCGGCATGAGCGGCATGAGCAAGACCGAGATCCTGGTCAAGGCGGTGCAGGAAGTGGCCACGCCCGTGATCGTCGGCGTGGGCATCATCATCCTGGTGTTCCTGCCGCTGATGACGCTGACCGGCATGGAAGGCAAGATGTTCGCGCCGCTGGCGTTCACCATCTCGATCGCGCTGGCGATCTCGCTGTTCCTGTCGCTCACGCTCTCGCCGGTGTTGTCGTCCTACCTGCTCAAGGGCGGCGCGGAGCACGATACCTGGCTGATCGCCTTCATGAAGCGCCATTACCTGCGCATGCTGCACTGGGCGCTGAACCATAGCCGCAAGACCGTGATTGGCGCGGTGGTGGCGTTCATGGCCACCGTGGCCATCGTGCCGCTGCTGGGCACCTCCTTTATCCCCGAGATGAAGGAAGGCTCGATCGTGCCGGCGCTGGACCGCGTGCCCAACATCTCGCTGGAGGAGTCGGTCAAGCTCGAGATGGAAGCCAACAAGCTGGTGCTGTCGGTGCCCGGCGTGAAGTCGGTGGTGTCCGGCGTGGGCCGCGGCGAAAGCCCGGCCGACCCGCAGGGCCAGAACGAATCGACGCCGATTGCCAGCCTGAAGGACCGCGACGAGTGGCCCGACGGCTGGACCCAGGACGATATCGCCAACGCCATCCGCGAGAAGCTCAAGGCCATTCCCGGTGTGCAGATCGTGATGGCACAGCCGATTTCCGACCGCGTCGACGAGATGGTCAGCGGCGTGCGCTCGGACGTGGCGGTGAAGGTGTTCGGCGACGACCTCGACAAGCTGCGCGACCTGGCCGGCGAGATCGCGCGGGTTGCCGGCGGCATCCCGGGCTCGCAGGACATCCGCATCGAGCGGATCTCCGGGCAGCAATACCTGTCGATCGAGATCGATCGCCAGGCCATCGCGCGTTACGGGCTCAATGCCTCCGACATCCACGACATCATCGAGATCGCCATCGGCGGCAAGCGCGCCACGGACATCTTCGAAGGCGAGCGCCGCTTTGCCGCAGCGGTGCGCCTGCCCGAGGCGTTCCGCGACAACGTGCAGGCCATCCGCCAGTTGCTGGTGGCCACGCCCAACGGCGCCCAGGTGCCGCTGCAAAGCGTGGCCAGGATCGAGGTCACCGACGGCCCCGCGCAAATCAGCCGCGAAATGGCCAAGCGCCGCGTGGTGGTCATGATCAACGTAAAGGACCGCGACCTCGGCGGCTTCGTCGCCGAGCTGCAGCAGGCCGCGCAAGCCAAGGTCAAGCTGCCGGAAGGCTACTACCTGGAGTGGGGCGGCCAGTTCCAGAACATGGAACGCGCCATGGGCCACCTGAAGATCATCGTGCCGGTGACCATTGCCGCGATCTTCTTCCTGCTGTTCCTGCTGTTCAACTCCGTGCGCTTTGCCACGCTGATCATCACCGTGCTGCCGTTTGCCTCCATCGGCGGCATCATCGGCCTGTTCGTCACCGGCGAGTACCTGTCGGTGCCGGCCTCGGTGGGCTTTATCGCCCTGTGGGGCATGGCCGTGCTCAACGGCGTGGTGCTGGTGTCGTACATCCGCACGCTGCGCGACTCCGGCTTGTCGCTGGACCAGGCCGTGATCCAGGGCGCGACCCAGCGATTCCGCCCGGTGATGATGACAGCCACCATTGCCATGCTCGGGCTGGTGCCTTTCCTGTTCTCCACCGGCCCGGGCTCCGAAGTGCAGCGCCCGCTGGCGGTGGTGGTGATCGGCGGGCTGATCACCTCGACCCTGCTGACACTGGTGATGGTGCCGACGTTGTATCGCTGGTTCGATAACCGCAAGCCGGACCCGATGAAGGACGTGCCGGTGTAACGCCCGGACATCGCCCAGTCAGGCAACGCCCCACGCGGTCCCGGTGGGGAGTTTTTCTTTGGGGCAAGCCGCCGCGCTAACGCATGGCCTCATCGATTCGATATCATGTCCCTCTCCCGCCATGCGGGAGAGGGGAGCTACGGCAGCGCTGGATCTGGCCCAGCGATGCATCGACCCACACGAAAGTCGGATGAATCAAAAAAGAAGGAAATCGCGTGGCAGGCCCAGCATCAGCACAGATGGCGGCAGAACCCGAAACCGGGGCGCAGGCAGACGGCGCGGCAGCGGCGCCGCCGCAAGTGCATGTCCGGCTTGATGGGCAGGCACTTCCCGACGCCGGCGAACTCTGGCGCGCAGCGCTATCGCCGCTCTTTGACGTCGAGATTGGCGCCGCACCTGACGCTTTCTCGGCCGAGTTGACGGGTGTCCATCTGGGCGACAGCCTGATCGCCCGTGTCGGGGGCTCGGTGGCGCATCGCTTCAAGCGGGGCAGCGTCGAGATCCGGCGCAGCAATATCGACCACATCCTGATCCAGCTTTACGTCACGGGCGGCGTTCGGGGCGAGTATGGCAACCGGCCGTTCCATGCGAGCGAGGGATCGATCAGCCTGCTCGACCTGGGGCGGACGTTGGATAGCCGTACGCCGGCGTTTTCGAACATCACCCTCACCGTGCCGCGCGACCGCCTTCCCGCCGCGCTGAGGAGCTGCAACCTGCACGGCACCGTGCTGGATGCCGGCCAGGGTTCCACACGCTTGCTGGCGTCTCACCTGTCGCAACTCATGCTGGCCGGCGCCAGCCTGACAGCGCAGGAGATGGCCGCATCGGTCACTGCGGCGCTGATCATGCTGGAGGGCAGCGGCGCCAGGCTGCGCGATAGCGAGCCCGACGTGCAAACGGCGGCGCGCCGCAGCATGCGCAAGCTGGTACGGCGCCATATCGAACAACATCTGGCCACGGAAGCGCTCTCGCCGGAGCAGGTTGCCAGCGTCTTCCGCCTGTCGCGAGCCAGCCTCTACCGGCTGTTCGAGAGCGACGGCGGCGTGAACGCCTACATCCAGGGCAGGCGGCTGGATCGCTGCTTCGATGAACTCGCCCGATCCAAGGGCAGCGGGCTCAGTATCGCCGAGCTGGCATATCGTTACGGCTATTCCAACGAGAGCACGTTCAGCCGCGCCTTTCGCCGCCGTTTCAGCCTGAGTCCGCGGGCGGTGCGCGCGCTCGCGGAGCGTCCCCGCAACAACTGGCCAGCGGCGTCGGCCAACAGCAGCGAAGCCGCCACCATCAACGAATGGCTGGAGAGCCTCCGTAGCGAATTCACGGCCATCGGTGCCGGCGCCTGACTGCAAGGCTTCAGCCCTCGATGTCGATTACCTGCCCGCCGCACTGCATGTAGCACGCCAGGCAAGCACCGTGACAACGGCAGGGCCCAGGCCAGCCGGGGTCTTCAAACGCGGCAAGAAGGGATGGCTCCGGCCGCGAAGGCCGGCTCAGCGCACCTTGGGCTTGCCATACCGGATCGGGACATCGACCGCTGCCCCCGGCGCAAGCAGCGTCTTGAGCTGCTCCCTGGCGCTGACCGCATCCTGGAACGAAGCGAACGTCAACTGGCTGATGCGCATGTGGTCGAAGTACTGGACCCCGATCGCGGCGTGGCTTAGCTTGCCGACCATCTGCTGGACTTCCTGGGTCGATACTTGCGAAACAACCACCTCGTTGCGGCTTTCGCCCACAACACCGCGATCGTTGACGACCAGCGTCACGGCACTGCCCGCGGCTCCCGCGTTCTTCGCCGTGGCCGAGGCAGAGGCCGGCAGCGTCTGGAGCGACTGGCTGCCAAGGCGAACGACCGTGGTGCCCGCAAGGCTCTTCCATTGCGCGGGCGACAGCTGTTGCCCAGCCTCATAAGTCGATGCGCCTGCGTAGCACAGCGTGGTGGCCAGCGCCGCGACGCCGCACAGCAAGACCCTGAAGGACAAATTCATTTTCATCATCATTCTCCTCGCCCCGTTATTTCGCGGCAATCACACGGTATTCAACAGCCAAGGGCTTGCTGAGCTTGACGCTGACGCCATCGGCTTGCGGCTGGAAACTGCTGCACGTGCCCGGCGCAGCGGTGGCCGGCATCGCGCTGACCGCATACACCTCCCAATTCCCGGCGGCGTTCTCGCCGTGGAATGCATAGCTGCCTAGCCCGTAGCTTTTCACTTCCGGAACGCCCGTGCTGTAGTAGCTGTTGTATGGAACAGCGAGAGCGGAAATGGTCCCGGAGGGCGATTTGACAAAGACGCCAACGCTGCCGACGCAGATGGAGCCGCTCAGTCTCAGTTGCAGGGCATCCACCTTGTCATTGCCGCCGACCGTGAACTGCCCCAGTTTCTGGACCGAGCCGTACTTGAGCTGAGCGCTATCGGCGAACGCCTTGGTGAAGTCGCCAATGGCCAGGGTTGCCGGCTTGTAGGCACTATATGCCTTCGCCAGCCTGACTGCGGCCGCGGCGTCCGCCAGGCCGAATCCGTACCAGTTCGAGTAATAGTTGCCCGCGGCATTCTTTTGCCAGCCCAGGTCCAGCCGTGCCGTTTGGCTGCCATCGACGAGGCTGGCATCTTCGCTGGCGGTGAATGTCCCCTGCTTCAGGTCAAGCCGGAGATTCCGGTTGTTGCGCGAGCCATAGTCCGGATCGATTCTCCTGGCGGTGACGCGAAGAATCTCGCGCACGTCCCGCCACGTCAGGTTTGGATTTGCCGCCAGCATCAGTGAAACCACCCCTGAAATGGTCGGGGTGGCGGCCGAGGTGCCATTCATGCTGGCATAGTCGCAGTGCGGGTTATCTTTCTTGTTGGTTGCGCTTCCGCCAATGCTGAATGCGTTGGTGAGTTCCAGGAAGTTGCGGCTATAGCCTCTCGCGCAAGAGGTCAGGTCGGTCGAGAAGATCATCGGGCCGGAGCCGAGCTCCCCGTATTGCCCCCCGTTTCCGAATTCACCGCCAAGCCCGGTGATCCAGTTGACCGCCCCGGCGTTGGAGTAGCTTGACTTGATGCCCTTGGCGTTGGCCGCGCCGACCAGGATGACGCCCGGCTCCAGCGCCTCTGTGTCGTTCGCGGGATTCTCGCAACTGATGACGCCGCTTATCCCATCGATACTGGGGCAGAACCTGGGATTGTCGCCGCCGGTGTCGTTGTACTCATTGCCTGAGGCCTTCACCATGACCAGGCCCCTGCCGCTTCTCAGGTTCGGAAAGGCCCTGATGACGGAACTGCTCCCGGATTCGGTGTCGTACTCGTCCGGCACCTCGGGATTGCCTCCGTACGATGCATTGATGATGTGGGCATTCCTGGACCAGTCGGCGCCGCCGTAGGCCTGCAAGATACTAGCATTCGCGGTGCCGATGAAACGCGCGCCGCCCAGGGTGGCGCGCGGCGCAATGCCAATCACACCTTTCCCGTTCTGCGCCGCGCTGATGATGCCGGCGACATGGGTGCCATGGGCCTGCGCGATGTTGTTGGGAATATCGGCCGGCGTGGGGTTGTTGGTGCCGTCGTCAAAGTTGTAAGTCATTGACGTGTTCACATTGGCGGCCAGGTCCTCATTGTGGATATCGACGCCGTCGTCGAGCACCAGGACATTGACGCCCTGGCCTTTGATGCCCGCGGCATGCACGTCTTCCACATTGAGATCGGTGACGCCATCCGCGATCCCGGAGAAAGACTTGAAGTAGCTGGCGGCTTGCCTGAGCGCCCATTGGTAGATGTAGAGCGGCTCCGTGGCCCCGGTCTGGCAGGCGAACTTCGCATCCACGCCGGTTTCGGCGCAGGTGGACGCGAGGGGCGCCGGCGTGGGCGTGGGCGCGGCGGGCGTCTGAGCGTTCGCGGCCGTGTTCTCTGGATTGTCGCCCCCGCATGCCGAGAGCGCTGCGGCGGCCAGGAGTGTCAGCGATATGAATGTCGTCCTACTTTTCAGCATGAGATTTCCCGCCTTCAATATTGTGTTTTCAGTACGTCGCCATGGCACGAACCGGGCGCATCCCGCAGGAACTGCCTGGTGTCGGCAAGCTGCGCTGCCGGGCTGCTATCGAGAACCTTTGGGGCGGCCTGGTCGTGCGGCCAGGTGCCGGCAAGCGAGTCGTGCTTGCCATCGAAGGCCGCGTGCCACTCCGGCCCGGGGCCGCGCTCTTGCTGGAGGGGTGGCGCGTACCACGAACCGGCGCCAATTTTTGCAGAGTTATCGCTTCGCCACTTGACGCTGCGTCTCACAAAAACTGACGTTCTGTCTCACGCGGACGTTCCTGTCCCGGAGCGCGTGGCAGGGATTTGGCTGAGGAACTGCAACCCGGACATGCATCCGGATCCGGCTGGCGTACTTGCGGGGCGGCGCTGTTCGCCCGCCAGTCGGACGCCACCCTGACACGACGGGATCATTGGGGCACGCTTGCGTCGGTGGAGGTCCCGGCGCGATGGATCTGGGGGGCGGCGGATACAATCGTGCCGGCTGAAGTCGGCCGGCGAATCGCCGGTGTCTTGCCTGATGCCCGGTATGAAGTGCTTCCCGGTTGCGGGCACTTCCCGTCCATGGAGCATCCCGAGGCGACTACGGCGATCGCTCGGGAATGGCTATTGGACAGGTTTCGCGGCCGCAATTAACGCAACGCAACGCAACGCAACGCAACGCAACGCAACGCAACGCAACGCAACGCGGCCGCCACAGCCTCACTGCATCGTCTTCAGGTCCCCGATGCGGATCAGCATTTCCGTGAACATCTGCATGTCCAGGTCCAGGTCGGCGACTTCCTTGTACTCCTTGGCGTTGTGCGCGGTGTACTTCTTGCCCGGCATGGCGGGGCCGAAGTTGATGGCATTCGGCATCAGCTTGGCGGTGGTGCTGCCGGCGGTGGGCACGGGCTTGGCTTCGAGTCCCGTGGTGTCGCCGAAGATGTTGAGCAGCGTGGACAGCCACGCGCCTTTGGGGTCGCGTGCCATCCAGTCGCCCTGGTCGTGGCTGATGGTCACCGTTGCGTGGTTGGCGGCAGCCCAGGCGTCGATCTTGTCGGCCACGGCCTTGGACAGTGCTTGCGGCGTGTTGCCGCGCGGCATGCGCACGTTGGTGGTGACTTCCAGCCGGCCATCTTTTTCCTGGACGAGGTTGGGCGACAGGGTGAGCGGGCCCATGAAGTCGTCCTTGTAGGCCACGCCCATCTTCTCGCCGAGGTAGCCGGTGCCATACAGGTCGTCGAGGTACTTTGCTGCGCGGGCGTAGTGGTTGTCGGCCAGCGCGATGCCGGATTCGCGCAGGAATAGCGTCAGGCGCGGCAGGGGATTCACGCCTTCCTCGGGCCGGGAGCCGTGGGCCGAACTGCCGGTGACCTTGACCTCCAGGCTGTCGGCGCGCTGGGTGATATCGATGGCGAACTTGCCCTGCGGCGCGTACTTCTCGATAAAGGCGGCGCGTGCGGCTTCAAGCCGGGCGCGGGCCGCGTTCAGGTCGCCGCCCTTGAGTTGCGCGCTCGCGGTCTGCGGCACGGCGTTGGCCGAGGCCGCGCCGCTCATGCCGACGATGGCGGTGGCGTCGCCGTCGGTGGCCTGCACGGGGAAGAACACCTTCAGGCTGCCGGAGCCTTTCTCGGCCACCACGGCGGGGTATTTGCTGTCGAGCACGATGTTGTACTCGGGCAGCTTGGTGTGCTGCCGGTAGTACTTCATGCCGTCGCCGCCCGTTTCCTCGGTGGTCTCGATCATCAGCCGGATGGTGCGGTTGAGCTTCAGCCCGCTTTCCTTCACGGTTTTCATCGCGTACAGCACGGTGGCAATCGAGCCTTTGTCGTCGATGGTGCCGCGGCCGTACAGAAAATCGCCCACGCGCGTGACCTTGAACGGATCGAGCCTGGTGCCGTCGTCCAACACCCATTCATCCGCCACGGCAGGGACCACGTCGGCGTGGGTGAGCAAGCCGAATTCTTCCTTGCCGGTGCCCGGCAGCGTGACTTCGAACACGCGATTGTCCACGTTGCGGAAAGTCAGGCCGAAGTCCTTGGCCATGCCCTCCACCAGGTTGCCGAAGGCGATGATGGCGGGGTTCTCGTGCTGCGGGATCTTGTCGTCGCGCACGGTGCGCAAAGCCACCATGCGCTCGATGGCGCCGATCACCGCCTGGTGGTTGTGAATGCGGTTATAGAGGCCCAGCAGGCGCCCGATATTGGTCAGGTCGTCGCCGCGCAGCGAGGCGTGCTTTTGATAGGCGGCGACACTGCCTGCCAGCGAGGGATCGGCCTTGGCCGCGGCACGCAGGAAGGCGTTGAAATCGGCTGGCGGGCTGGCCTGCGCGGCGGCGGCTAGCGCGTCGAGGCCAGGCTTCTTCAGCGTGTCCGCGACGGCGGGCTGCCCCGCGGCCAGCGTGAGCAGGGCCAGCGAGGCGAGCAAGGTCGAGCGTTTCATGGGCAGGGCTCCCAAAAACGCAGGATGTTCGCATGAGTTGGCCGGCCGGTGCAAATCCCGCCGGGCATGCGATAGCCTCGGCGTGCTATTTCCTGTCGACCATGTACTTCACGCCGGCTCCTTGCGCCCGGCCGGCTGAACAGTGCCCCTGGCGGCTACGTCGCCTGGGGCACGCAATCGGCTAGGTGTTGTCGCGCTGGCCTTGGGTCAGGTTGATGATGCCGTTGGGCAGGATATCCGCCGCCAGGCAGTCCGCGGGATGCACTCTCGGCCAACAGCGCACTCAGGCTCTCCGGCAACCCGCCCCGACCGAGTGCCGCCGCGCAAGGGTGATCGAAGTCGCTCGGCGCCAGGCTGGCGCCGAGCAGCTTGCCGAACGCGTTGAGCTGCACGTCGGAGGTCAGCCCCGCGCTGCCCGCGAGTGCGGGGCAAATGATCCACGTGGTGCCATCTCGCTTGTAGATCTGCAGCAGCCTTACCTGGTCTGCAGGCTGCAGTTGCCGCTCTTCACATGTGACCTCTTCGAGCTCGAATGCGCGTGCGAAGTCGTCCGCCTGGCGATAGCCGATGCAGACGACCACCTTGGGCCGCCAGTGCGCGCAGAGCGAGCGCAGGAAGCGGAAGCGCCCGCCATGCCGGCACAGGTCGAGGTAACGCTCCTTGGGCACGAGTTCGGACTGGCCGCGGAACACCTTGGACCAGGGTGTCAGGCCATCGAGCATGAGAGGCAAGGGAAACAGGTTCAGCTTGAATTGCGCGCCGTCGGGTGCGTAGAGCTCGTCCCGGTAGTACGCTTTCCAGTCATTGTCATCCAGCCGGATATCGAGCGCTTGCGCGCGCGCCGCGGCCATGATGCGGGCAATGCGCTGGTGGTTCAGCCATTTGCCCATGTCTTCCCGATGCTTCGCGCGAAACGCCGCATCCCATGCCGGTGGCTCCGTGCGCGGACGTAACGGCCCGGCCAGGCGCTCGTACCAGGGATGCGGGCTTCTGTCGCAGATCCAGAGACTGGCCCTGGGGTTTCCGCCTTCCATCCCTACGTACGAGGCAAAGTAATTGTCCAGTTCCTGACGCGTGAATACCCCTGTGTGCTGCACTTTTTGCCCCTTGCCTTCTGGTGGGACCCCGTTTCACTGATTCCACAACGTGCCGCCCGGCGCTTGCAGCGCCGCGTGTGCCGCGTGGTTATTTGATGTGTCCGGCAGGTCGGCTACACGGTGCGGTGGTTCCCTATCCCGCGCCGGTTGCGGCCTCGCTCGTTGTTTTTTATACGGTGCTGGCAACTGAGAATCGCCCGTTCATGCCTGTGGGCCTTAGCTGTTCATATCCGAGTTACTTCCCACGGTAAATCGATATGAAATGAATAAAATGCTAAATATTCAATTGTTGCGTTGCACTATATCTGAGATTATTTGTGATATGCATTTCAATATTTTAATGTCTGACATAAAAACGGTCGAATGCCAGGTATTACGGGGCACCTATTATTTTCATCCCCTCTGATGAGGGGATTGGTTTTGTGAAACCCCCCCGGATTGACACGTCCTGGCCCTTCAATTGGAGAGAGAAAACAGGAAAAGGGGGGTGTAGGCCGGGGAGATCGCCTACACCCTCAAGGAATGGCAACAACAGGGTCGATCGAGTTGCCGTTGGTAAGTGTGCTGCAGCACAGCAATTTCAGTACCCTTCTGAAGGGGTGAATGCCAGCCGGCGGAGCAAGAAGCTGGTGCCGGTTGCGGCCACGCGGCGGAAGTTCCTGTTGCCCCAGGGGTGTCAGCAATTCAGGGCACGCTTCGCGCTGCGCGAACGGCCGGACCTCGGTAGAATCTCCCACGGCGCCGCACGCAAGGGTGCGCAGCCTTGCCCCATGCCGGTGCAGTATCCTGCACGCACCGCGTCGCGCCCGGCATGTCCGCACGGACCCAAGGAAAACAACAACATGAGCGACGAGAGTCTGACCCCCCCGCCCGAGACCGAGAGCAAGCCTGTTCTCGACTACCCCTGCGGAGAAGCGCCGGCGCCAGGCAGCGCGGTTGAGGTCGCGCCGGGTGTGCTGTGGATCCGCATGCCAATGCCATTCGCGCTGAGCCATATCAACCTGTGGGCGGTGCGTGACGGCAAGGGTTGGGCAGGGGTTGACGCCGGTTTGCAAACCAGCGAAACCGCCGCCGCCTGGCGCGATCTCTTCGCGCAGGGCGGGGCGCTGGCGGACGGGCTTACCCGGCTCTTCGTCACCCACATGCATCCCGACCATATCGGCATGGCCGGCTGGCTGACCCGCAAGTTTGCCTGCCGCCTGTGGATGACCCGGCTGGAGTACCTGAACTGCCGCGTGCTCGCGGCGGACACCGGGCGCGAGGCGCCGGAAGACGGCGTGCGCTTTTATCGCCGCGCAGGCTGGGACGACAATGCCATCGAGGCCTACCGCGTACGCTTTGGCGGTTTCGGCAAGTACGTCCATGCCTTGCCCGACAGCTACCGGCGCTTGCGCGACGGCGAGAGCCTGACGATCGGCGAGCACCAGTGGCGGGTCGTGGTTGGCAACGGCCACTCGCCCGAACACGCCTGCCTCTATAACGAGGCGTTGAAGATACTGATCAGCGGCGACCAGATCCTGCCGCGCATCTCGTCCAATGTGTCGGTCTTCCCGACCGAGCCCGATGCCGATCCGATGGGCGACTGGCTGGCCTCGCTCGCCAAGCTGCGCCGGGAAGTCCCGGACGACGTACTGGTGCTGCCGGCACACAACGAGCCCTTCCGTGGCTTGCACGCGCGTATCGACTATCTGGCGCGCAGCCAGCACCACGCGCTGGACCGGCTGCGCGCCGCGCTGGCCGAGCCCCGGCGGGCGGTGGACGTCTTCGGCGAGCTATTCTCCCGCCCCATCGGCGCCGAGCCCGGGCTGCTCGGCATGGCAACTGGCGAGAGCATTGCCCACCTGAACTATCTCGTGCAGCGGGAAGAAGCCGTGATGGAGGTGGGCCCGGACGGCATCGCACGTTATCGCAAGGCCTGAGCGCCGGGAGCGCAGGGAGCACAGGGAGCACAGGGAGCACAGGGCGGGCAGGGCGGGGCGGTCAGATCCAGACGTCGTTGACCGCCGTGCGCTCGCCCCCCTCGTCGCCGGTATTCAGTACGCCCCGGGGCTCGATCAACAGCAGCTTTACCTCCGTCTCGGCAAAAGGCTTGTGCTCCACGCCCTTGGGCACCACGAACATCTCGCCTGCCGATAGCCGCACGTGCCCGTCGCGAAAATCGATGCGCAGCGCGCCTTCCAGCACGATGAACGCCTCATCAGTCTCGGCATGCTGGTGCCAGAGAAATTCGCCTTCGATCTTGACCAGCTTGAACTGGTAGTCGTTCATCTCGGCGATGACTTTCGGCGTCCAGCGCTCATGGATCAAGCCGAGCTTCTGCGCGAAGTTCACGCTTTTGTATTCTCCGGGCGCTTTGTGCGGGGCGCTTGCCAGATCGTGTTGCATGGTGTGTATCTCCTTGCGTTGTCGAGAACGCTCACGTTAGCAAGGCCCGCGGGCGAAATCTTGTACGATCGTGCAAGCTGTCGGCCGGCGCCCTCAGCGCAGCCTTTGCTGCATCTTTACCCAGCGTGCCGGCGGCATGCCATAGGCCTTGCCGAAGTGACGCGTCATGTGGCTCTGATCGGTGAAGCCCGCGGCCAGCGCGGCATCGGCCAGCGACTGGCCCCGCATCAGCAGCGAGCGGACCAGGTCAAGCCGGCGCATCGTCAGGTAGCGGTAAGGGCTGGTGCCGAACAGCAAGCGGAAGTCCCGCGACAGGCTCCAGCGATCGCGCCCGCTGCACGCTTCCAGCTCACTCAAGGTGACCGTGCGGTGCAGCGCGCCGTGAATGAATCCCCGCGCCATCTCCGCGGCCCGGTAGTCATAGCCCTGCTGCCTGGCGCGAGCGCCGGCCGCGGCGCTCAGCGCATGCGCGAGATCGAACAGCGCATCGTCCTCCTCCAGCGGATCGAGCGGGCACACCATGCTTTGCAGCAAGACGCCGGCCGCTTCGCACAGCCGCGCATCCGAGGACAGGCCGTTCTTGATAAAGGGCAGCGGCTTGCCGCCCAGCACCTGCTGGATCAACGCCGGCTCGATATACAACATCCGGTACTGGAAGCCAGCGTCGGTGCCGGCCTCGCCGTCATGGACCTCATCGGGATGCAGCACGATGGTCCCGCCAGGCACGCTGTTGCACTGCGCGCCACGATATTTGAAGCGCTGCACGCCCGACAGCGTCCGCCCGATGGCATAGGTGTCGTGGCGATGCGGATCGTAGCCATGCCCGGAAAAGAACGCCTCGATGCGTTCCATGCGGCCCGCTTGCGGCGCGCGCAAAACCCAGTCCTTCGGGGTGTCTTTCAACGGCATGATGCTTCATTCCTGGTTGCGGCCAGCCTTCAAGCCGGCCCATAAGCCGGCCCATAAGTCAGCCCTTGAGCTAGCCCTTGAGCTAGCCCTTGAGCTAGCCCTTGAGCTAGCCCTTGAGCCGGCACGATCACCAGACCGGCACCTTCGGCAGGTGCCAGTCATGTTGCACGGCAAGCAGCCGCAGCGCAAAGCAGCTGGCGCCGCCGGCCAGCGCAGCGACGGCCGGCGGCAGGCGCAGGGCCCGGGCACTCACCAATACCGCGGATCCCAGCCATGCCGCCGTGGCGTAGATGTCGGCGCTCAGCACGGTCGGCACCTGCGCCAGCAGCATGTCGCGCACCACGCCGCCGCCCACGCCGGTGAGTGTGCCCATCAGCGTCGCCACAAACGGGCGTACGCCGTAGTTTGTCGCCTTTTGCACGCCCGCCACGGCAAACAGCGCCAGGCCTGCCGCATCCAGCGCGATGATCAATGGGCCGGTAAACCCCTGCGCCGCCGCGTGAAACACGAACGCCGCGGTGCCAGCAAGAGAGGCAAGCGCGGGATAACGCCAGTCCCGGATCGCATTGGGCGGGGCCGCGCCGATCAGGAGGTCGCGGATGATGCCGCCGCCCACCGCGGTGACCAGCGCGACCACCAGCACCCCGAGCAGGTCCAGGCCATGCCGCATGCCGATGATGGCGCCCTCCACGGCAAACACGGTGGTGCCGGCAAGATCGGCTGCCAGCACGACGACTTCGGCTCTTGTTTTCATTAGGCTGGCAAGTTGGGCTTGGGACTCGAGGGCGGGACGGCTTCAGGGAGAATACTGCCCTCGGCGCAGTGGCGCCATAGGCGCATGCCAGCGCGCAAGCGCAAGCTGGCGAAGGCATGCGCGCTGACCGTGCCGTGCCGCTGGCTCAGATCCCCAGGTTCAGGCCAAAGCTCACCTTGAACAGGATCAGGATACCGAAGATGGCAAACAGCGCCGCGGCGACGAAGCGCATCTTGGACAGCGGGATGATGCGGGTCAGGCGTTCGCCCAGCAGGACCGCGGGCACGTTGGCCGCCATCATGCCGAGCGTGGTGCCGACCACGACCATGCCCAGGTTGGCATACTGCGCGCCTAGCGCAATGGTGGCGAACTGCGTCTTGTCGCCCATCTCGGCGAGGAAGAAGGCGACTACGGTAGTGGCGAAGGCGCCGGCGCGCTTGCCGTTGTTCCCTTCGTCGTCCAGCTTGTCGGGAATCAGCGCCCAGGCGGCAAAGGCCAGGAAGGCGATGCCCAGCACCCAGCGTGTCACATCCGGGCTGACGTGCGACGCGGCCCAGTCGCCCAAGGCGGCGGCAAAGAGGTGGTTGAAGATCGTTGCGACGAAAATGCCCGCAATGATGCTCCACTGCTTGCCAAGGAACCGGGAGGCCAGGAGAAAGGAAAGGAGCTGAGTCTTGTCGCCCATTTCAGCCAGGGCGACCATACCGAACGAAGCAATGAGTGCTTCCATGTGACATCCAAAGGGGGCCGGCAACAAACGAACCAATGACTTCGCTGCCCAGTGCCAGCCCCAGCTGGTGGACAGAAAAGTCAAAGGTCTCGCTGAGCCAATCAGGCCGCCGGCGCCATGGTTTTTTGTACCAAGTATGTTGACGTCGGCTCCTCCAGGGGGACTGGAGGCTAGCTACTCCCCTAAGACGGCGCAGATGATACCACAGGCTTGCGCTGGCGCGGATCGGGTGCCCCGGCGCTCCGGCGCTCAGTATGCCTTGCTCATGAACCCGCGCCTTGTGCCATTTGACGCACACCTTTGCCACGAACAAACCTCGCTGGCTACCTGCTCGGCACCGGGCGGCGCGTGCTGGTGGAGGCCAGCCCGGTGGACCGCATATGGGGCATCGGCCTGGCCGCTGACGATCCGCGCGCGGCCAATCCCGATCAATGGCGCGGGCCCAACCTGCTCGGATTTGCGCTGATGGCTGTGCGCGAGGCGCTCAGCGAAGGCGCGGCGCATTAGCGCGGGAGGAAGGCTCGGCGCAATCCGTCCCTTCCTCCGCCCCTTCCTCCGCCCCTTCCTCCGATCCTGGTCAGTCCTCGGCGACGAAGCCGGTAGCCTCCACAATCGGCTTCCAGGCGGCGCGCTCCAGCTGGATGCGGTGCCGCGCGTCCTGGCCAGGCCTGGCGGCCACTTCCAGCCCAAGGGCCTCCAGCTTGCCGGCGGTCGCGGCATTGCCGGAGGCGACGATGAACATCTTCTCGACCTTGGCGACAACATCCGGCTGGGTGCCGGCCGGCAGGAACGCGCCGTACCAGCTGGTGGCGTACTCATACTGGCTGAAGCCCTGTTCCTTCAGGGTCGGCACATCCGGCAGCGCCTTGGCGCGCCGCGTGCCGCTCACGCCCAGGAACTGCAGCTTGCCGCCCTTGTACAGCGGCATCATGCTGGCCACGGCATCCCAGCCGATCGACACCGTGCCGCTGATCACGTCGACCAGCATCGGGGACGCGCCGCGGTAGGCGGCCGGCGTGATGGCGATGCCGGCAGCCTTGCCCAGGGCTACCGTGCCGAGATGGCCGGCGCTGCCGATGGTCGCCAGGCCCAGGCTGGCGCCATTGGGATTGCGCCTGGCCCACTCCACGTACTCCCTCATGTTCTTGTACGGCTGCTGCACGCCCGCCGCGATCACGGTCGGCACGTCGGTCAGCACAGCCGCGGGCACCAGGTCCTTGTCCGCGTCGTAACCCAGCTTTTTGTAGGTCAGCGGGAAGATGGTGAACAGCGGCGACGGCCCGATGAAGATGGTCTTGCCATCCGGTTTGGCGCGCTTCACGTAGTCGAGCGCCAGGCGAGCCGATGCGCCGGGTTTGTTCTCCACGATGACGGTGCCATGCCCATCCTGGCGCAGTTGCTCGGCATAGATCCGGGCGAGGCTGTCGGCCGCGCCGCCGGGGGCGTAGCCGACGATGATGTGCATCGCGGCATCCGGGTTGTCCGCCGCGCTGGCCGGCCGGGGCAGGGCGAGGACAGCAACGGCGCAGGCCGACAGCGCCAGGGTGTGGATCACGAAGTTGCGGCGTAAAGCTTGGGTCATGGCGGATGCGGTGGCGAGGTCTATCGGTGATAAAG
>NZ_JBXASU010000043.1:0-63876 GCF_058809705.1 Cupriavidus sp. MPR-AND1C
ATCCACATGGGCGTCACCGCCGAGAATGTGGCCAAGGAGTACGACATCTCCCGCGTCCAGCAGGACGAAGCCGCGCTAGAGTCGCACCGTCGTGCATCGGCGGCGATCCGCGCCGGCCACTTCAAGGACCAGATCCTGCCGGTCACGCTCAAGGGCCGCAAGGGCGACGTGACCTTCGATACCGACGAGCATGTGCGCCACGACGCGGTCATGGAAGACATGACCAAGCTCAAGCCGGTCTTCGTCAAGGAGAACGGCACGGTCACCGCGGGCAACGCCTCGGGCTTGAACGATGCCGCCGCCGCCGTGGTGCTGATGGAGCGTGCCGAGGCTGAGAAGCGCGGCCTCAAGCCGATGGCGCGCCTGGTCTCCTATGCGCATGCCGGCGTCGATCCCAAGACCATGGGCATCGGCCCCGTGCCGGCCACGAAGAAGGCGCTGGAACGCGCTGGCCTGACCGTGGCAGACCTCGACGTGATCGAAGCCAATGAAGCCTTTGCCGCGCAAGCCTGCGCGGTCACCAAGGCGCTCGGCCTCGATCCGGCCAAGGTCAACCCGAACGGCTCGGGCATCTCCCTGGGCCACCCGATCGGCGCCACCGGCGCGCTGATCACCGTCAAGGCCCTGTACGAGCTGCAACGCGTGCAAGGCCGCTATGCACTGGTGACCATGTGCATTGGGGGCGGGCAGGGCATCGCTGCCATCTTTGAGCGGGTCTGAACCAAGGCCAAATGGTTGCGCTTGGCGCTGGACGAGGGAGGGGCGGTCAGGGCGTGGAAAAAAGGGGGAAATCCGGCAGGAAGCGCGCGGGTTTCGTACCCGCGTCCCTCAGTTCTTTTCGGACCCTGCTAGGCTTGCAGCCAGTTGCGTTTGTAGCGATTCTCGATGATCTTGGCTGCTGTCATCACGCGGGGGCGAACGTCCGAGATGAATGTCTGCGCTGATACCGTCCTGGCGGGCGCAGCGGCGTTGATCACTACCGGGGGCAGCGCATTGCCGAGCTTCAGGGGCACTGCGACAGCATTGATTTCCTTGTTCCAGTCACCGAACGACGTCACGCACCCGAGTTCCGCAATATCAAGGAATGCCTTCGAGATGCCGTGCTCGAGCGCGGGCCAGTTGGCCTCGCTCAACGCTCGCAGACGATCGAGAACGATTCGACGTTCGGCAACGCCCATGATCGTTATGTGCGCGCGGCCCATTGCCGTTGTTCCAAGTGGCAATCGCGAACCGATATCCAGATTCAGCGTAATCGCAGTTGACTGGCTTCGGTGACTGTCGATATACAGGACCGAAAGATCGTCGCGGATGCCGAGCGAAATCATTGTGCGAGTGCTGTCTGCGAGCTCCTGCAGCAATCCCTCGCTCGCTTGCATGAGATCCAGCCGGGAATGGGTCATGCGTCCCAGCGTGAGCGTGGCCAGACCGATACGGTAGCGTCCGAGTTCGTGGATGTGATGCAGAAAGCCGAGCGTCGTCAACGTATAGGTCAGGCGGGTCACCGTCGACTTCGGCAGCCCGCATCGCAGGGCGATTTCGAGATTGCTCAGGCGCTCTTCGCTTGAATGGAATGCCTGGAGGATGCGCAGTCCTCGGGCGAGGGCTTCGACAAAGTTCCGATCGATGCCTTCCTCGCTACCGGATGCAACGGGGTCAACCTTTCCGATTGTCTCGGTTGACGGGTGCTCCTTCGCCATTTTCTTCAACTTGGTCCCCTGACATGCTGGTAGCGTTCGCGCATAGCACGCTTGTCGTACTTGCCCACGCTGGTGCGCGGCAACTCGTCGACAAAGTGTATCGTCTCCGGGATAGCATACTTCGGAATGTGCCCCGAGGTGACGTAGTCTGACAGGTGGTTCCGGATGGCGGCTGCATTGAGCGAGCTTGGGGAGGGCGTCGTTGCAACGACGATCGCCATCGGACGCTCACCCCACCTGGAATCGGGGACGGCGATAACGGCGGCTTCGCGAACATACTGATGCTGGCGAATCAGGTCCTCCAATGTGCTCGACGACAACCATTCACCTCCCGTCTTGATCACATCCTTCAGGCGGTCGGTGATCCGCAAGTATCCGGCTTCGTCGAGAATACCAATATCACCTGTATGGAGATAGCCACCGCGCCAGAGTTCTTCCGTGGCAGACGCATTCATGTGGTACGCCTGCGTAAGCCACGGGGCGCGCAGCACGATTTCCCCTTGGGTATGACTTCCCTCAGGCACCGGCTGCATCGCCTCATCGACGATCTGTATATCCATAAGCGGCAATGCGCGCCCGGCGCGTGTCCGGTATGTCATCGCCTCGGCTGAATCGTCCGTAGCGCAAAGGGACGGTCCCAGATGCGAGGTGGTGACGAAAGGGCAGGTCTCCGACATACCGTAGCCGGCAAATGCATCGATCCCGTGTTCCATCGCTCTGCTTGCCAGACTCGTGGGGAACGAGGCGCCGCCGACCACGATCTTCCACCCCGAGAGGCCGACGCGATCAAGGTCGGCCCGATCGAGAAGCATCTGCAGGATAGTGGGAACGCAATGGGAGAACGTTACGCCCTCCCGAGCGCGCAGTGCCAGGATCCCTTCGGGTGTATAGCGCCCGGGATAGACCTGTTTCACCCCCATCATGGTCGCGACATAAGGCATGCCCCACGCGTGGACGTGGAACATCGGCGTGAGTGGCATGTAGACATCGCCCCTGTGAAAGCGCCCCTGGCTGGCTGGCATGGCAAACGCCGCGCAGACGGCGAGCGTATGGAGCACGATCTGGCGATGACTGTAGGAGACTCCCTTGGGCAATCCCGTCGTGCCGCTCGTATAGAACTGCGTGGCGCAGGTGTTTTCATCAAAGTCGGGGAATCGGAAATCGGCGCGACTCCGGGCCAGCAGCGCTTCGTAGCCGCCAGCCGCGGTGCAGTCCTCCTCGTCATCCAGGATCAGCAGGCACTTCGCGTTCCTGACGACCTCGCTGAACGATTCCACGAGTTCGAGAAAGTCGCGGTGAACCAGCAGGACTTTCGGCTTCGATTGCTCAAGCGTATATTGAAGCTGCTGCGGGCTCAAGCGGATGTTGGCCGTCATCAGTACGGCACCCATCATCGGCACTGCGAGGAAGCACTCCAGGTACCGGTGACTGTCCCAGTCGAGTACCGCCACGGTATCGCCGTGGCCAACCCCCAGCGATTGCAGTCCGAATGCGAGCCTGCCGATCCGCTCCCTGAGTGCGCGGTATGTATACCGGTGATTATCACGGTAGACAATCGACTGATCGGGGGCTTGCGTCAATGGTGAAAGCAGCAGTTGCTTGATTAGCAAGGGGTACTGGCTCCCCGCCGGTGGAGAGGGTGTCTCGCTGGATTGCATCCGAATGTCTCCTGTTTGTTGTCGCCAGCAAGTCAGCGTTGATCTGCAGTCTGTCCTGGCAGCGTGCGGATGAAGTTCGTCAGTGTTTGCGCCAATGCTTCCGGCTGTTCCAGTTGGGGCCAGTGGCCGGCGCCGGCCACCCTGGCCATCGTCCCGTTTGGAAAACGGGCCGCCGCCGCTCCCACAAGTTCTTCGCTGAAGAACTTGTCGTCAGTAGCAATGCAGAGAACGGGATGGTCAACCGATGACGGAGATCTGCCGGCCGGATGGCCTCCGGTCCATGCGCGCAGTTGCGCAAGCGCTTTGTCGCGGCTCGTTGCGAGCGTGCAGCGGACCAGGATATCCAGCCCCCCTTCATCCAGCGCTACGGCGAGGCTTCGCTTTCCTTGGCGGATTGCATCGCTGTCCTTCATGCCTGCGCGCGACATGAAGCGCTCCATGACCGGCGGTGGCAAGGCATAGCCGGCCAGCGGGGCAGAAGTGACCAGAGCCAGCCCCGCTGCGCGAGACCCAAGACGACGGGCCACGAGCTCGCCGATCTGGCCGCCCATGCTATGGCCTACAACAACGACGGCTTCCGAGCCCGAAATGCACGCAAGCTGGACTTCCGCCAGGACCGCGCTGGCGTACTGCTCGAGTTGCAGTTCGGACGTGGATGGCGGTGGCTGGTCTTCTCCCCATGCAACGCAGAGGATGCGCCAGCCGGGCAGCTCGAGTCTTTCGACAACGCGAGCCCAGACATCGGGGCCGTCTAGATAGCCGTGCACGAGCACAAGGATGCCCTCCGGTACCGCAGGATCGAGTGGCGGCGCTATACCCGTCATAGGTGTGTCCCGGGCATCAGGTGTTTCTGATACCAATTCAACGCGGCGCTGCTGGAAGCCTCGAACTCCTTGCGGTAGGCGTCGAAGTGCCCACCGCCGATAATCCTGAGCTGCTTTGGCTCCACGGCCTGTTCATAGGCGGCCAGCGCGAGATCGGTTGGTGTCACCGTGTCGTGCTCCGCCACCACCATGAGCAGCGGCTTCGGCCCAATGCGTGAAATCCACTGACCCGGTTCATACATCTGGGACAGCCTTGTCGAGCGCACGGTAACGAATTCGCTGTGATCGACGCCGTCCGGAATCTCGAAAGCGTCATGGAACTCCATCATCTCCCTGGACCGGTAGACGGCACGCACGGCGGGGTCGAGACTCACCACACGCTGCATCATCGGCGCTTCCCCACGCAGTTGCGCAAGATCGTCCTCGTTGAAGAGCGCTTGCTGAGCGGCGCGGGCGTCAGGTGCGACCCGTCGCAGGCTCTGTTCGTAGCCGCTGACGATAGGGACCTGCGCCGCCACTACCTTGATCCGGGCATCGGTCGCGCCAAGCACCACCGCGTGACCTCCGGCATAACTTGTTCCCCAAATGCCGATGCGTTGCCGATCGATGCCGTCGAGCGTCTCAAGGTAGGTGATGACACGGCGCCAGTCTGCGATTTGTCGCCAAGGATCGATATCGCCGCGAACCTCGCCGCCACTGAGGCCGAAGTTGCGATGGTCGTGGACGATCACGGCAAAGCCGGCTGCCGCAAACCGCTCGGCGTACGCGCGTAGGCCCCGGTACTTGAGGCCGGAAAAGCCGTGCGCCATCGTGATCGCTGGAACTGGTCCCGTGCCGGCTGCCGCCCGGAACACCCATGCGTGGAGTTCAATGCCGCCTTCGGCGGCGATGTAGTGTTCTTCTGCTTGCATGAAAAATGTCCTCACTGCCCGTTGAACGGAATCTCCGGCCGGGCCACGCCCGCGTCGATCGCCTGGATCGCGGAGCTGACGCCACGCTGCACATCGTCGGTGGCGAGCAACACCGAGACATGCTCGATCATCACTTCATCGGCGCTGCGCACGCCGCCCGCGGACCATGCGCCGAGCACCGATTTGGTTACGGCGTGTGCGCGCGTGGGACCTGCGGCAAGTCCTTCGGCGTGAGCGAGTGCCACCTCTGCGAGTTGCTCATCGGCGACCACCTTGGCGACGATATTCAGGGAGAAGGCTTCTGCCGCCGTGATTTCCTCCGACAGCATCACCAGTCGCGCAGCCACGCTGCGGCCACAGCGCTCGGCGATGCGTTGTACGCCGCCTGCCAGCGGAGAGACGCCCAGTGTCGCTTCGGTAAAGCGGAACCTTGCCGATTTGGCGGCGATGATCAGGTCGGTGTGCAGCGCAAACTCGAAGCCGCCGCCATATGCCCGGCCGTTGATCTGGCTGATGGTCGGGATCGGCAGCGATTCGATCGCGTTCAGGATGCCGTTCGAATAGCCAAAGCGTTCGCGTCGCGCGCTGTGTGTTTGGAGATGAGGCCACTCACGGAAGTCGCCACCGAGGCAGAAGTCATCGAGGTTGCTGCGAAACAGCATGCATCGCGCACCTTGGCGAACGCCCTGGCGCACCGCGGCCTCCAGCTCGGCATAGAGCGGGCGATTCAGGCGGTTTTGGGGCGGGCGGTTGAGCGTCACGATGGCGACGCCCTGGTGCAGTTCGTAGAGAACGAGCGCTGCATCGTTGGGTTGCGTCATGTTTTCTTCTCCTCGTTTAAACGGTTTCCCAGATTTCGCTGAGCGCTGTACGGTCGGTCAGCGTGCTTGCCACGGTGACCACTCGCCAGCCCTGGCCGGTGCGATGGATGTCGAAATGGACCGCGCGGCGTTCAATCTCGGTTTCGTCCGCACGTCGGCGCGACCAGATCACATCGATGGAACCGGCGTTGCTGTTGTAGCCCTTCACGTGGCGATCGAGTACCACGGTATGCGTGTACTGCTGCGCCTGCAGTGGCTCCTGGTTCGCGCGAAGCAGGCCGATGACTTCGTCGCCGGTGAGCAGGCACCGCGTCATGTTGACCGACGCGGCGTGCAGCGGCGCCCCCCAGTATTCGAGGATTGCCCCGTTGTTCAAGGTGGCATCGGAACCCATCAGCACCCACGCAGGCAAGTAAGTGTCGAAAAACCAGCTATTCATTTCCCTGACGGCCGTGCGATCGGCTGTCATCGTGGTTGCGGCATTGGTCATGTTGTGTTGTTTCGTATGGGCGGGGATGGATCAGTCCAGTTTTGCGCCGGATTGACGTACGACTTCCTTCCAGACCGGGGCTTCGCGGCGGTATGTCGCGGCGATGCCCTTGGGGTCCTGGTAGCTGGGTGTCCAGCCGAGGTCCAGGATGCGCTTCCGGATATCCGGCGTCTTCAGTGCCTTGTCGATTTCGTCAGCCAGTCGCTGGACGATGGGCTCAGGCGTTCCGGCCGGAGCGGCCACGCCAACCCAGCCCACCGCGCGTAGCGTCGGGTCATTCATGCCGACCTCGCTCAAGATCGGGACATTGGGCAAGGCTGCCAGGCGGGCCGGCCCCGTCACCCCGATGGGCTTCAGCCGTCCGGCCGCAATGAACTGTGGCGCCTGTGCACCGGTGACGAAGGAAAGCTGGATGTTCCCTGCGACGAGGTCGTTGATCATCGGCGCTTCACCGCGGTAGGCGACGTGCGCCATGTCGCCGTCAAGCAGGTCGTTGAGCCGGCTCGCGCTGAGGTGAGAAATGGTCCCGACTCCCCACGACCCATACGACATCTTGCCCTTGTGGGCCTGCACGTACTTGCGCAGGTCCGCGAGGTTGTTGACGCCGAGATGCGAGTTCACGACAAGCACGAGCGGGGCGTCCGCGACTTTTGCAATCAGCGTCAGGTCCTTGCCCGGGTTGTATGGCAGCTTCGCATACAGGAACTGGTTGATCATCAGGTTGGAGCTCAGGGCCACGGTCAACGTGTAGCCGTCTGGCGCTGCCTTGGCGACGGCATCCACGCCAAGGTTGCCTGCCGCCCCTGTCTTGTTGTCGACGACCATGGGTTGTCCGAGCGCGCGGCCTACCGGGTCTGACAGCGTGCGTGCAACGATGTCGATCGCTCCGCCAGCCGCGTACGGGGCCACGACCTTGATCGGGCGAGAAGGGTATGTATCGGCAAAGGAAATCTGGGTCAAGGCGAGCAATGCCGTGCCGAGCATGGCCGCGTAGCGGCGGCGCGATTTCGCATTCATGTCTGTCTCCACGTTGTTTGTTTGAGGTTTTGCTTACATCCAGCTAAGGACTTGTCCGCCGTCGACAGGAATGACCGCACCGGTCATGTAACGGCCGGCATCGGAGGCGAGAAGCAACGTCGCGCCGTCGAGATCGGAGGGCTCGCCAAAGCGGCGCATCGGGATTCGCTTCATGATGCCGTCCTCGATGCCGCGCTCGGTGAATTCCGCCTGCATGTCTGTCTGAATGTTGCCCGGTGCCAGGGCGTTGACGCGCACCCCCTTCCTGGCGAGTTCAAGGGCCATGATTTGCGTCAGGTGTATGAGTGCGGCCTTGGATGCGCCGTAACTCGACATCTGGCCACCGGCGCGCAACCCCGACGACGAGGCGATATTGATGATGCTGCCCTGGCCGTGCGTCGACATATGGCGTGCGGCCTCCTGCGCGACCATGAAGGCGCCTTTCAGGTTGGTGTCGAAGATGCGGGATACCGCTTCGTATGACTGGGAGGTAAAGCGCTCGATGTAGATGACACCGGCGTTGTTGAACAGGATGTCGATCGGCTGGCCGAGTTGATGTTCGGCTTCGCGCCATGCCGGCTCAATGGTCGACGGGTCGGTGACGTCGAGTCTTACTGCACAGGCCTTGTGTCGCTCAGACCGTAGTTCGGCTACAACCGCGTCGAGACGATCCGTTCGGCGAGCCGCCAGGGCAACGGCTGCGCCCGCTTTTGCCAGCATACGGGCAGTGTGTTGACCAATACCGCTTGATGCACCGGATATGAAGGCGGCCTTGCCTCGCAGGTCAAAGATGGAAATTGGACTAGTCATACCTGTGCTTCTAGATTGTGGCTGGACTTCCATTGAGGTCTGGGCGTCGCACGTGGTCGCCTGCATGCGCGAGTACGCGCGGCCGGCCCGCGCGGCTGTGACGCACGGGGCCTGCCAAAAGCCTGTCTCCGAATGGTTTTCTGGAACGCCGTGCAATCGTGCGACGGTGTGGAAAGTCTAGTTGGCCCGCTGAGGCGAACCAATGGTGCGTTCCGCTCTGCGGTCTGCACCTTGGGTAGGGGGAAGGGGGGATATCTTCAGCGTGCTATTGGCGATTCCGGGACAGGTGCCGGAACGGCTGGGGGAATCTGCGCCATGGCGTACTCGGCTAGCGCAGTGATCGTCAGCGCCGGATTCACGCCAGGATTTGCCGGCATCGCGGCGCCATCGCACACCAGCAGGTTCCGGTAGCCAAAAATATGCAGATGACGATCGATCACGCCGCTCGCGTCATCGGCGCCGATGACGGCCCCACCCAGAACGTGAGCGGTGGTCGGAATGTTGCCCAGCGCCTCCAGCACGTTGCTTTGAGCGATACCGCCGGTATGCTTCGCCAACCATTGAGCGGCTTGATTGCCCACTTCGATGTACGTGGGGTTGGGCTTGTCACGATTTTGCTCTGTCACCAGCCGGTAGCCTCGGCCGAACCACCGCTTCCTTGCCCGCAGCTTGATGGCGTTGTCCAGAGTCTGCATCACCAGCAGCATCACCATGCGGCGGCTCCAGCCGACTGGCCACATTGACCTGCACCATTGCAGCGGATGCAGTACGACGTTACCCAGCCACTTAAGGGGTCGCGTCAAGCGATTGCCGTTGCCGACCAGCAGCGTGCAAAGCAGACTCAAGAAATCGGCGTTGCGGCCGTAAGTAAGAAATTCGATGTGCGTATCATGATCGACGTGGACACTGCTGCTGGCGGTGACATCGTTCCATGTTCTGCGATCCTCGGGCAGGCGAACGTTCAGAACCGATTCGCTGTTGGTGCGCACCAGTTGACCAAGACGGTCGCTGATCAGGGGCAGTGACCCACCATGCTTGCAGTTGGCTAGCAAATCATTGGTGCCAAGTGAACCACCTGCGAACACGACGCCGCGTGCGGTGTGAATCTGGCGATCGCTACCGAACCAGAGGCTGCCGGGGCGTTGGGTAGTCACTCGGTAGCCTTCGCTGCCATCCGCCGCGCCCAGCGGGCGCACATCAACGACCTCACGCTCTGCCAAAATCTGCACGCCTCGCTTCTCCGCGAACCAGAGATAGTTTTTCAACAGCGAGTTCACGGCACCCACTCGGCAGCCCACCATGCACGCACCGCAGCGCGTGCATCCTGTACGGTCGGGGCCTTCGCCGCCAAAGTAAGGATCCTTGACAGTCTTGCCGGGCTCACCAAAGAAGACCCCGGTTGGCGCCCGGGTGAACGTGTGTTCGGTCCCGAAATGTTGTGCCAGTTTTTGAGCCAATTGCTGGTTTGGCGAATCGAAGGGCACGGTCTTTACGCCGAGCATGTGTTCGGCGGTGGCGTAGTGCGGCTGTAGCAGCTCCTCCCATCGACCAAGCTCGCGCCACTGCGTGTTCTCGAAGAACTCTTGCTTGGCACGGTACAGTACGCCGCCATAGACTGTGCTGCCACCGCCAACGCCGGACTGACTCGGGAAGAAGACATGCCGGAATAGCGACATGCGCATGATCCCCTTCAAACCAAGACGGGGTGCCCACAAGTACTTTCTGAACTGCCATGCGGATTCCGGGAGGTCCTCGTCTCGATAGCGCCTGCCGCGTTCGAAGACACCGACCCGATAGCCTTTTTCGGCAAGTCGCAGAGCAGAAACACTCCCGCCGAAGCCTGAACCAATGATGAGCCAATCAAAGTCGAAGGGAGTTTTGCGCATAGCAATCGTGTTCGGTACTACAGTCGTTGCCATCCTGATGACGTTCAGGGACGCATCACATGCACTGACATGCACTGACATGTTCTGTGCCCTGACTCAAGGAGGAAGAGGAAGCTGTCAGAACTTATATCCAAGGGTCAAGCCGAATATCTGCGGATACCCCTTGATGTCGATCCGACGGGAGATGGCGCCAATACCTGGCGTTTGTGTGACAACAGTTGCCACAGTTTTCATGCGAAATCTGGAGTACTCCATATTGATGGCCCAGTGCTTGTCAATCGGATACTCAAAGCCGATTCGTGCATAAGGACTCCAGGAGTTCTGCAAGTGAATGGAGCTACTAGTGCCTTGTACTGCCGCTGTATAGGTGCTGCTCGATTTCTCATCGGTAAAGAATGTGTAGGTGACCCCGGCGCCAAGATACGGCCGGATAACAGGTACGTCGGTAAACGTGTAGAGCGCCAGGACGGTTGGAAACCAGATGCGCGCCGTCGCAACCGTTCCTACGGATTGACCAGTGCCCGCGCCGACAGCAGTCAAGGTTGGGGGAACTCCCGCCTGGAGCTGCACTGCCCAGTTGCGGGAAAGCCGCCGCTCAACGCTGATAGCAAGGACGTCCAGATCCTTGACCCCCATCCTGAGACCGGGCGGCGTAGTGCCCGGGGGACCAGTCAGATCGCCAGACTTGAGATTCAAGTTGACATAGGCGTAGCCGATTTTGATGGCGTTGTCGGGCTCATCGGCGTGGGCCGCATTGCATAGCGCGAATGCGATTGGAATCGCCGCGAAAATATTCCGGACAATGATCCTTCCTTGCATTTTGTCTCCTGCTTGAGTTTTTTATATTTTCTTGCCATCACGGAGAACGCCGGTTTTCAACATCGGCCCTTCCTCTTGACGAAAGGGAAAGACATTCGAAATGGCGTTGTTCTTGTTGTCTGGCAAGCTGGCGTTCAATGCGGAGCATCGATCGCATTGACGATTTTGAACGCGCGTTCTTCCTGTGCTTGCCGGACGGCTATCGCGCGAAGTACCGAACCGCCCGCCGGCTGAGCGCAGGCGGTGCGATTCGCGTAAGGGCGGCCAGGAAGCCGGCCTGCAAACCGACGGTCCAATGGGTCTTGTGAAGCCGTGGCCTGGTCACCGCGCAGGCCCACACGGCGTCCGCAACGTCGGCCGGCGTCAGACGAATGCCCAGCGACCTCGCACTGGCGAGCTGCGCAAAGTCCTCCGCCATATCGGTCTTGACAAAACTCGGCCAGATGTCGCAGACGCCGATGCCGAACTTGCTCCACTCGAGATCGAGCCCCTCGGTGAAACCGCGCACGGCAAACTTCGTCGCCGAATAAGTCACCAGTTCGGGCTGGCCGTAGATGGCCGTGGCCGATGCCATGTTGATCACGCGGGCACCTGGGGAGCGTTGCAGGTAGCGAAACGCGCAGTGGCAACCGTTGATCATCCCCTGCACGTTCACGGCCAGCATCGCTTCATGCCGCGCCAGGGCCACGGTCTCGAACGGCCCCGTGGCGAGGATGCCGGCGTTGTTGAGGAGCACGTCAAGCCGTTCGCCGCTGCGCACCCAGAACTCGGCGAGCGCTCGGTGCCACGCGTCGGCGTCGCTCACGTCAAGCGCGCCAGCGACGGCGTTGCCCTTGCCCAAAGTGGCTGCGACCGCTTCGGCGCCTTCCACGTCGACGTCGTAGAGTCCGACGAACCAGCCGCGTTGCGCGAAGAGTTCAGCGCAGGCGCGTCCGATTCCGGAGGCTGCGCCTGTCACGAAAATCGCCGGCCGGCTTTCGTGCAGAATGCCATTCTCGCTCATCCGCGTAGCCCCTTGGTCAGCTCGCGTAGTTTCGGCTTGTCGATCTTGCCCATGGCATTCTTCGGCAGCGTGTCGACGACGTGGATCATCGCGGGGCGCTTGTAGCGCGTCAGGCGGTCGGCACAGTGTTCGTTCAACGCGTTCGAGGTGCCCGTGGCGCCCGGTCGGAACGCGACGCAGGCGATGACGATTTCGCCGAGCGTCTCGTGTGGTGCGCCGATCACCGCAGCCTCGAGCACGCCGGGGAAATCGTGGAGCACATCCTCGATCTCCTTTGGATAGATGTTCTCGCCTCCGCGGATGATCATCTCCTTGATTCGCCCCACGATAGACAGATAGCCGTCCGCGTCGATGCGGCCAATGTCCCCCGTGTGCAGCCAGCCGTCGACCACGGTTTTCGCCGTCTCCACGGGCTTGCCCAGATAGCCGCGCATGACGTTTGGACCTTGCACCAGCACCTCGCCGGTGGCGCCGGGTGGCAGGTGAACGCCCCGCGCGTCTGCGATCGCGATGCGCTGGCCGGGGAAGGGCAGGCCAACGGTACCGGGCTTGCGCAGACCGGCAATGGGGTTCAGCGTCGAGGCGCAAGTGCCTTCCGACAGCCCGTAGCCCTCGACCAGCGCAAAGCCATAGCGTGCTTCGAAGTTCTTGAGCAGGTCCGCCGAGGCGGGCGCCGCACCGCAGACGCCAAAACGCAGGCTTGCCGTGTCGGGACGCACCGTGGCCGGCAGCGCATTGAGCATGGCGTAGATCGTTGGCACCGCGGAGAAGTAAGTTGGGCGCAGTTGCTCGACGTCATTGAAGAACGCCTCGATGTCGAAGCGGCGCCGGAGCGTGACCCGTCCGCCGGCTGACAACGGTACCAGGATGCTGACCACGATGCCGTTGACGTGGAACAGCGGCAGCACCAGCAGGCAGTGGTCGGCAGCCGTGACTTGGAGCGCCTCTCGCCCCATGCTGGTCATCGCCTCGATGTTCGCATGATCCAGCATCACGCCCTTGGGCAGCCCCGTGGTGCCGCTGGTGTAGATCAACAGCGCCAACGCGGCCGGGTCGTCGAGAGGCTCGCCCACGTGGAGCGGCCCATCCTGCAATGACTCGGCAGGGATGGTGGACAGGTCCGCGAACAACGGCTGGCCGCTTTCGTTGAGGAGCAGTTTCGCCTGCGAATCGACAATCTGATGGGTTGCCTCGTTGATGGTCAGGCCGGGGTTGATGGGCGTCACCGCGGCCCCGAGGCGCCAGGCGGCGAACATCGCCACAACGAACTCGACCTGGTTGGGCAGCATGAGGGCGACGACATCCCCGGCGCCGATCCCCCGGTCGGCGAGCACGCCCGCCGCTGCGAGGACGCGCGCTTGAAAGTCGCGGTTGGACAAGGAGGTGTGCGCATCGGCAACGCACGGTGCATCCGGCGCCGAGGCCGCACGAGAGTCTGGAAGTAAGGAAAGTCGCATCTTTGTTCACTCTAGCTAGGGAGTTGGTGGGAATGGACGCTCGAATCCGTTCAGCGGTCCCCGAGCAGGTGCCTGGTCAGGAAGCGTGTCTGGTCGGCCACCAACTGCTCGAAGGCGGCGCCCATGTAGAAGTCGAAGTGGCCGGCGTCGTAGCGCTTGATCTCACCCCGCGGCGCTCGGCGCGCGAGGGCGAGGGTCCTGCCGGGCGGTGTCACCGTATCGGTGTTGCTGACGCAGAAGAGGATCGGCACGGTCACGCGGGCGGCACAATGCCCTGGCCGGTAGGTGACAATCTCGGGAAGCACACGCGCCGCGACGTGGTTGACGAACTTCATCCCCGTCGGCATCAAAGCCATGTAGCCCGGCAACGCGTCATGGGCGTTCATCAGCGCCGGTTGGCCAGGTATCGCGGCGATGGGCACCATCACCGGGGCGCGCCCCATGAGTTTGGCCATGAAATCACGCAGGATCACTGGGGTAACCTTTAGCGTGCCCTTCAAGCCCAAGGCTGCAGCGGAGGCCAGGCCGTCCGTGAATGGGCACTGGCTGATTGCGGCAAGCAGCTCGGGGTGGCGGCTGGCCACGGTGATCGCATGGCCGCCTCCGAACGAACTACCCCAGACCGCGAGGCGGCGGCCGTCGACATCGGTGCGGCGCTTGACGAAAGCCAGCGCCGCGTCCCAGTCCGCTAGCTGCCGTTTCACAGACATCAATTGCCGAGGCTGACCGCCGCTGTCGCCGAAGTAGCGGTAGGTGAAGGCGAGGGTTGCGATGCCTGCTGCGGCGAAACGCTCCGAGAAGGCGTCGAGGCGCATCTCGCGGATGGCGCCCAGGCCATGGCCAAGGACAACGACCGGTGGGCGCTCGACACCGGTGGGCCGGTAGAGCCAGGCCGAGCAGTAGGACTCGCCAGAGTCGAAGCTGACGTCCTGACGGGTGAACGCGCCAGTAGTGGCGGTGCAGGATTGGGGCAGGGCGCTCATTGCTGTATTTCGCTGCGTTGTAGAGGGAATCGACCGTCGGCAAGCGCCTCGTCGTAGATCGCGGGGGCGTACAGTGGCAGGTCGCCGTCGTGTGCCGTGCGATCGAGGTAGCCGACCATCAGTGATTGCGCCGTGGCGGACGGTGCAATCGTGATGAACTCGGTCCGCTCCAGATGAAGGCCCTCGTCGAGCGTCATTGACCCGCCAAGGTAGACCGCGCGCTTGATGGCAGCGATGGAGTCGCGGGGGCGCGAACCGAGGTATCCGGCCAGTTCAAGAGCGCGCTCCAGCAAGGCGTCGGCAGGCACAACCTCGTCGATCAGGCCGATTTCGAGCGCCTTGGCGGGCGGCACCGGCCGCCCCTCAAGCATCATCATGAGCGCGCGATGGGAGCCGACAAGGCGTGTGAGCCTCTGTGTGCCGCCCCCGCCGGGAAGAATGCCAAGGAGTACTTCAGGCTGACCGATGAAAAAGTCTCCGTCCGCCATCAGGCGCATATCGCAGGCTTGTGCGAGTTCGCTGCCCAAGCCCAGTGCGGATCCGTTCAGCGCCGCGATGAAGAGCACGCCGCAGCGGTTCATGCGCAAGAACGTGTCGTGCAACTGGTCCAGTTCCATCCCGCCCTCCAGCGGCGTGACCGATGCCGCCGCTGCCAATGGGGGCATGCCGCGGACCGTCTTTGCCACCCGGGCGATAGCCGAAGCGGCCCCACGCCCTACCTTCGGAATGCTCTTGCCGCCCTCCTGCAACCAACGCACATCCGCATGTCCAATGAAGCGCCCGGGATGCGTGCCGGTGAGTACCACCGCGCTGACCGCCGCATCGGACTCCACCTTGTCCACCAACGCCGCCAGATCTCTGGCCATGTTGAGCCCCATCAGCCCCTGCGGTCCACCCTCCAAACGCGCGATCAGAACGGCGCCGCGGGTTTCTACATCGAGGTGGCCGGGCATCGCCGGTGTCTTTTTCATCTCTGGTTCCTTTCTGCTTTCTGTGTAGGCGTGGAGCGCGTGTGCACTGAGCAACTCGTCAGGTCCGACTGTGTTTGCAACGCCACTCACACGGGCGCAGGTCACTAAATAACAGTGTTATTTGTGGTAGCATAACGTTGTTATTAAGGGCTTGCAATATGACCACTGATAGGACTTTCCCTGATGCGCGCACCCGCCTCGTCGAGGCAGCGATTCGTCTGCTCACGACGAATGGCCCTTCCGAAGTCAAGGCCCGTTCGGTTTCAAGTGAAGCAGGACTGTCAACAATGGGGGTCTACACGTACTTTGGCGGCGTGCCTGAATTGCTGCAGGCCGTTGCGGATGAAGGATTTGAACGGCAGGCTGCGATCTTCAAGCAGGTTGCAAACACAGACGATCCCATGGTCGATCTATGTGCGATGGCTCTCGCGTGCCGTGACTTCGCGAGAAGCAACCCGCACCTGTACGACCTGATGTTCGGTCTTTCGATCCACGGCAGGTATAGCCCCTCGCGAGGCACGCCGGAGTCGGAGTCGAGAGGGCGCTCGGCATCGTTTACCGCGTCCTACGCGTATCTGCATTGGGAGTGCACCCGCCTGGTGGAAGGCGGCATCGTGCGCAAGATCGATCCCGATCGGATTGCGGCCCAGCTATGGAGCGCCTTGCACGGATTCATCATGCTCGAACTCGGCGGTCACTTCGCGGCCATCGACGATCCATCTGCTGAAATCCTGGTGCCGATGTGCGTCAACGTCGTCGTCGGGCTTGGGGCGGATCGCAAGCGTGCCGAGACTTCGGCTGCCAATGCAACAGCCGGATGGGGAGGTTCGCCGAGCGCTGAGCCCGATGGCAAGCGAACGAGGAAGGCCGGTTGAGGGAACGCTGGCTAGGCAGTTGTCGTCTGCGGGAAAACCGCGGCACACGCATCGCGCAAATTTGATATGATACACATCATGCGAAATATGAAAATCAACGCTAGAAGCGCTGCCAAGGAAGCGTCGCACGAACGCATTGTGGCCGCGGCTGCCAGGGCGATCCGACGCAGTGGCTATGACGGCGCTGGCGTCGCCGACATCATGAAGGACGCCGGGCTGACGCATGGGGCGTTTTATGCTCATTTTCCCTCGCGCGAAGCCATGCTGGCAGAAGCTGCGGATCGAGCGTGTGCAGAGTCCGCGGCCGTCGCGCAAGACGTTGTTGCGAATGCGACCCCCAAGACGGCCTTGGAATCCATGTGTCGAGCCTATCTGTCCAAGGAACACCTCGAACTTGTCGAGATGGGATGTCCCTTGGCCGCGCTAGGCTCGGAAACGCCGCGGCAGGCGCCCGAAGTGCGCCGTGCGACGACTCGCCACATCAAGGCGATGACGGACCTAGTCGCCCGACAATCTCCCGATTGGGGACAACCCGATGCGCACGAACAAGCACTCGTGACCGTCGCTACCATGGTCGGTGCCTTGGTGCTGGCTCGTGCAGTCGACGAGCCAGCGCTGTCCGATCGCCTGCTCGAAGCCGCGCTGAAACGCCTGCTCGCCCCGGCATCAAAAATCTGAACTCTCGCCAATGCAACCATCTCGCTCGCTAATTCATATGATATTCATCATGCGAAATAACGATGGCGCTCGTATTGGCGTGCCGCGTCGAATCACCCTCAACGCGCATCCCGGACGATCCCGAACTCCACGCTCTGACGGAGAAACTTCATGAACATGCGGGGCAAGATTGCCCTCGTTACAGGGGCCTCCTCAGGCATCGGCCAAGCCACCGCGGAGCGGCTCGCGAAGGCGGGCTACAAGGTGTATGGGACCAGTAGACGCGCCGACACAACCAGTCAGCGATCGTTCGAGCTGCTGTCTCTCGACGTAGCTAGGGACGAACACCCAGTCAACCAATCTGTGAGAAAGGAATGCCCATGTCATCACGCATCGCCAGGCGGCCACGCGCTGGCCAGGCAACGTTAACCGTTGAGGCCATGGCAACGCTCCGTTTGAAACAAGCGGCCGGCGTCGCTCTGATTCTCGCCGCGGCGCTCGCGGCGGCGCCGGTGCGGGCCGGCGACGCGTCGCCCGCCGGCCTGTGGAAGAATGTTGACGACGCCAGCGGCAAGCCGCGCGCGCTGATCCGCATCACTGAATCGAATGGAACGCTTCAGGGCAAGATAGAAAAGGTGTTTCCCGCCCCGAGCGAGGACCCGAATCCGAAGTGCGAGAAATGCGAGGGCGCAAACAAGAATGCGCCGGTCATCGGCCTGGTCATCCTGAGTGGCCTGAAGAAGGAGGGCGAAGAGTATGTCGGCGGTCAGATACTTGATCCCGACAACGGCAAGGTCTATCGCAGCAAGGTCCGCCTGGCCGACGATGGCAAGACGCTCAGCGTGCGCGGCTACATTGGCGTGCCAATGCTGGGCCGCTCGCAGACCTGGGGGCGTCAGGAATGAGAGCGACCATGAATGCATTTCTTCTCGATCGGTACGGGAAACAGCGCGTGTTGCGTCGCGCGGAGGTACCGAGCCCGATGCTGGGTGAGGATGAGGTCATGGTCCAGGTCCATGCGGCAGGTGTGAATTTGCTGGATTCCAAGATCAGGGACGGCGAGTTCAAGCTGATCCTTCCCTATCGCTTGCCCCTTGTCCTGGGCCACGACGTCGCCGGCGTCGTAGTCGAGGTCGGTTCTCGCGTCCGGCAGTTCAAGCCGGGCGACGAGGTCTATGCCCGGCCTGATGATTTCCGCATTGGCACCTTCGCCGAGTACATCGCGGTCAAGGAAGCGTCTTTGGCGATCAAGCCCAAAGCACTGAGCATGGAAGAAGCCGCATCGATCCCCCTGGTGGGGCTGACGGCATGGCAAGCGTTGATCGAGAAGGCCAATCTGAAGAAAGGACAGAAGGTATTCATCCAGGCGGGTTCCGGTGGCGTAGGCACATTTGCGATCCAGTTGGCCAAGCATGTTGGCGCCACTGTAGCCACCACCACGAGCAGCGCCAACACCAACCTGGTAAGAGGTCTCGGGGCAGACGTCGTCATCGATTACAAGAGCGACGATTTCGAGAAAGTACTGCAGGGCTACGATGTTGTCCTCCACAGCCAAGACGCAACGGCGCTGGAGAAATCCCTGCGCGTCCTTAAGCCCGGCGGAACACTCATCTCGATCTCCGGACCTCCTGATCCCACTTTCGCACGTGGAATCGGAGCGCCGTGGTTCGTGAGATCGGCTGTTCGTCTCCTGAGTTACGGAGTCCGGAAGCGGGCGATAGGTCGTGACCTGAAATATTCATTCCTTTTCATGAAGGCCAGCGGGCACCAGTTGAGCGAGATCACTTCACTGATTGATGGCGGCGCAATACGGCCGGTATTGGATCGGGTTTTTTCATTTGATTCGACCAACGAGGCCATGGCCTATGTCGAGAAAGGCCGAGCCAAGGGAAAGGTCGTCGTCCGGGTCAGGTAGGCGCGATCACCCGTTGGTTCATTTCGGACTCTGCTCCACTGCATGTATGACCAGCCGTGGGGCAGAAACCGCATGCCGCCATCCCACGCCCAAGGGCTGATGCGATCCTTCATCGTGCAGTGTCAACCAAGCGACCAGACGTGCCCTGCCTCCAGCTTGATATGAATGGAAGCCATGCCCTCGCCGTACTGGAGGAGGCGATGCGCAGGCCGGGCGGCTCGCCCCCCCGGTAACAGAGCATCCTCAAATGTCGACGCCATACAAAGAACTCCTGGACATCTTTGGCGACCCGTGGTTCGAGTCGCTTGAACCGGCATCGCAAGAGGTATTGCTAACGCAAGGGCGCCCGTTTCGTGTCAGAAGCGGTGAGTTCGTCGTGCGCAAGGGGGATCCGGCGAACGGATTCTTCGGCGTTGTGAGCGGCGCTCTCGCTGCCTCCTCGGTCCTTGAAGACGGGCGGCAAATGATTTTCGGCTTGCTCGAGCCGGGGGATTGGTGCGGCGAGGCGTCGTCGCTCGACGGATTGCCCCGCACGCACGACATCCATGCCGTGCGCAATGCCGAAGTGCTGCACATCGCGCCGCCACTGTTCGAGCAATTGATGCTGAATGTCCGGTTCGCACGGGCGATCGCGGTCCTGCAGACGGCGCGCACCCGAACCATGTTCAGTTTCTTCGAGGATGCGGCGCTGCGTAGCACACGTGCTCGTGTCGTGAGGCGACTGCTCAGGCTGGCGCGTGGCGACGCTCCGGCGTTGCCCCGTTCCAGGCGGGTGATTCCCATCACACAGGAGACCCTCGCGATGATGCTGGGCCTCACCCGCCAGACTTTGTCCCTGGAGCTCAAGGCCCTGGCCGCGACGGGAGCACTGTCGCTGTCATACGGACGCATCGTCATCGAGTCGGAGCAGACGCTGAACTCGCTCAGCGAGGCCTGATCAGGGCGCCGCGAGCGACTTGCCCTAGGACTTACCCGTGGAATGTCAGCTGCATTGCATTCGCGCGTGCAAGCCCATCCCTACCATGTGCAATCCTTCATCGCATTGGTTGACACCTATGACTGAGCGCGCAACATTTCGCAGATTCCAAGAAAGCACGGCCCAGGATTGGATGGCGATCCAGGGGCACTACTTCTTCCATCATCTTGGCATGGATCGCGACATGCGCGAGCAGTTCGCCGGGCATCCGAACTACGACCGCACGGCGGAGTTCTGCGAGCTGTATGACAGCCCGGCCTTCGACCCGATGGCCGAGACGTTGCTGCTTGCGGAGTTCGAGCCAATGGTGCGCCGCCTGTTCAAGCATCCCGTCAACAGCATCTACAAGAAAGCGGCCGCGATGGCCGAGACCTGACGGGGCCTTGCGGACTGGCCCGCTCGGCCCTAGCCATCCCACGGCACGGCCCTGATGACCGATACGGCCCTTAAATATAAGAAGAATGTTGGAGACCCACGATGAACCGAACGGCAAAGCCCGCCCTGGCAGGTCCTATGGACCATGTGCATGAACTACGCAGGGAGAAGATGTACCGGAAGATCACGTGGCGGCTGGTTCCGCTGCTCTTCCTGGCCTACGTCATCTCGTATATCGATCGGATCAACGTCGGCTATGCCAAGCTGCAGATGAGCTCGGACCTGCACCTGACCGATTCCATCTACGGGCTCGGCGCGGGCATCTTCTTCGTCGGGTATGCGTTGTTTGAGGTGCCCAGCAACATCTTCCTGATGAAGATCGGCGCGCGCCTGACGATCATGCGCATCATGCTGTGCTGGGGCCTGATCTCCGCGGCGACGATGTTTGTCACTACGCCCTCGCAGTTTTACATTGCACGCTTCCTGCTGGGGGCGTTCGAGGCTGGCTTCTTCCCGGGCATTGTGCTCTACCTGACCTTCTGGTTCCCGGCTGCGCGCCGCGCGCGCATCATCGCCTTGCTCATGAGCGCGACGGTGGTAGGCGGCCTCTTTGCGGGCCCGCTGTCAGGCTGGATCCTGCAGAACCTCGACGGATGGCACGGGCTTCGCGGCTGGCAATGGATGTTCCTGCTGGAAGGCTTGCCCTCTGCCTTTCTAGGTTTCGTTGTCTACGCCTGCCTGTCCAACTCGCCTGAAGAGGCCAAGTGGCTGTCGGAGGACGAGAAGCGAATGATCCGCGTCGAACTGCCCACGCAAGCTGCCCCTCACGCCTCGACGCCGGCGCTGGAGGCCGCGGGTGCCGCACTGCGCGACCCCAAGGTCTACCTGCTGTCTTTCCTGTACTTCGCGGCCGTTTGCGGCGGCACCACCCTGAGTTTCTGGATGCCTACGATGATCCAGAGCTTGGGCGCAAAGAGCATGCAGATCATTGGACTGATCTCCGCCGTGCCTTACGCATTCGCGGCCCTAGCCATGATCCTGTACGGCCGCCACTCGGACAAGCGAGCCGAGCGTCGCTGGCACTACGCCGTGGCGGTCGCCATCGGCGGGGTGGGGCTGGCGCTCACAAGCTGGACCGGCGCCTACATGTGGCTGTCGGTCGCGTTGATCGCGATTGCGATTGCCGGCTCGGTGTCGGCGCTCCCGGTCTTCTGGGCGGTCGCGACCGCCCAGCTGTCCCCGCAATCGACTGCTGCAGGCATCGCGATCATCACCAGCTTAGGCAACCTGGCCGGACTTGCGTGCCCGTACGTGCTAGGGGTGATCAAGCAATCCACCGGCAGCCTGACCGGCGGCCTGTTCCTGATCGCCGGCGTCATGCTGGCCGGCGCCTTCGTGATGATCGGCAGCGGGTCGATTCGCCCCCGCGCTGATCATCGATCGCTTCCGGCCGGGAAGATGCCGGATGCCTCCGCGCGCTGAACAATGACCCAGGACCCATCGATGATGACCTTGCCGCTCGAGCCCGGCGTGCGCGCGTGCTATTCCGACAACGGCAATGGCCTTCGCATGCATTGGCTGGAGGCGGGCGACCCGCGCCCCGAGACGCCGATGATCGTGTTGCTGCATGGCTTCCCCGAGCTGGCGTTCAGCTGGCGGCATCAGCTGAACGCGTTGGCGCAAGCGGGATTTTACGTGGTCGCGCCCGACCAGCGCGGCTATGGCCGCACGACGGGCTGGATTGCCGAAGCCGACACGGACCTTGGCACTTTCCGAATGGACAACCTGGTGCGAGACGTACTGGGCCTTGTCCAGGCGCTTGGAAGGACGTCGGTCCACGCCGTGGTGGGCCATGACTTCGGCGCGCACGTCGCCGCCTGGTGCGCGCTGATCCGCCCCGACGTCTTCCGTTCACTGGCGATGTTGGCCACGCCTTTCACCGGGCCGCCGCCGTTCCGGCTCGGCGCACCTGATGCTCCGGACCTTCGTTCCAGGCAACTGGCGGAAGCCGTCGCGGGCCTGTCGGCCCTCGAGCGCCCGCGCAAGCACTACCAACTCTATTACTCCGGCCCGGACGCCAATGCCGAGATGCACGCCGCCCGCCAGGGTTTGCATGAATTCTTGCGGGGCTATTACTACCTGAAGAGTGCGCAGGGCGCCGACGAGCGGCCCGAGCCCTTGCCCGACCTGACCGCGCAATCCTTGGCCCGGCTGCCGACCTACTACGTGATGGACGCCGACGTGGGGATGTCCGAAACCGTCGCCCGCAGCCTTGCACAACGCGAGCTGCGGCCGAGCCCGTGGCTGTCGGATGAAGCGCTTTGCGTGTATAGCCAGGAATTCGGCCGCACGGGTTTCCAGGGCGGCCTGTTGTGGTACCGGGCCGCCACCAGCCGTGAGCTTCAGCAGGGGCTGCAGCTCTATGCCGGGTTGACCATCGACGTGCCCAGCTGCTTCATCGCCGGTGAGCAGGACTGGGGCGTCCACATGCTGCCGGGCGCGCTCGACGCGATGCACCGCGATGCCTGTTCCCGCTTGGTCTCATCCCGGTTCATCGCCGATGCCGGCCATTGGGTGCAACAAGAAAAACCCGAGGCGGTGAATGCCGCGCTCCTCGATTTTCTCAATAGAGGCTGTTGATATGCAATCTGCAACCGTGGAATCGGGTACCACATCTGACGCCTTTGGGCGGAACTCGTTGCTGATCAAGCAACTGCTGGAAGCCGGGCTGACCCGAAACCCCTCACAGGAGGTTGTGTACGGCGACGCCGTGCGCTTCGATTACGCCGAACTGAGCCGGCGCATCGGGCGCCTGGCGGCCGGCCTGGCGTCGTTGGGTGCGGGGCCCGGCAACACCATCGCGGTCATGGACTGGGACACGCATCGCTACCTGGAGTGCTTCTTCGCGGTCCCGATGGCGGGCATGGTGCTGCATACGGTCAACGTCCGGCTCTCAGCCGAGCAACTGCTTTACACCATCAACCATGCGCAGGACGACTTCATCCTTGTCAATGCGGAGTTTCTGCCGATGCTCGAGGAGATCTGGGACCGCGTGGTCCCAGGAAAACAGTTGGTCCTGATGACAGATGAGGCCCAACCGCCTGCGACCCGGCTTCCCATCGCCGCCGAGTACGAGGCGCTGCTCGCTCGCTCGAACGCGGTGACCAAATGGCCCGATTTGGACGAGTCGACACGTGCCACCACGTTCTACACAACCGGCACCACCGGGTTGCCCAAGGCTGTCCACTTCAGTCATCGGCAACTCGTGCTCCATACCCTGGCCAGCCGTTCCGCATTAGCTGGGCCGGGCGCGGGTCGCTTCAACCATGACGACGTCTACATGCCGGTGACGCCCATGTTCCACGTTCACGCCTGGGGACTGCCCTACGTCGCCACGATGATGGGCGTCAAGCAGGTGTACCCCGGGCGATACATTGCGGACCGTCTGCTCACCTTGTTCGAGCGCGAGAAGGTCACCTTCTCTCACTGCGTGCCGACGATCCTGCAGATGATGCTGGACGCTGCGGCCGCGAGAGGTCAGCGCCTCGACGGCTGGACCGTCGTCATCGGCGGGGCGGCGCTCGCGCAGTCTCTGGCCAAAGCCGCAATGACAATCGGGATTGATGTTTTTGCCGGCTACGGCATGTCGGAAACCGGGCCCATCCTCACTCTGGCACAACCCCGATCGGCACGGTCCGAGGTACCCACTGACCAGGAGATTGAAGCCCGCTGCCATGCGGGCTGGGCCATCCCATTCGTCCAGTTGCGTATCGTCGACGAAGCAATGAACGACCTGCCGCCGGACGGCCGCTCGCCCGGTGAACTCGTGGCGCGATCGCCTTGGCTCACGCAGTCCTACATTGGTGATGAACAAGCGAGCCAGGCGCTGTGGGGCGGTGGCTGGCTGCACACAGGGGACATCGCCGTCATGCATGCAGATGGCTGCGTCCGCATCGTGGACCGATTGAAGGACGTGATCAAGACCGGTGGCGAATGGGTCTCGTCGCTGCAGCTTGAGGACATTCTCCTCAAGCATCCGCAGATCCAGGAAGCCGCCGTCATCGGTATTCCCGACCCCCGCTGGAGCGAGCGTCCTGCTGCAGTGATCGTGCCAAAGCCTGGCGCGGCCCTTGATGCTGACGCCGTGCGTGCATATGTCAAGCAGTTCGCGGACGCGGGCGCGATCTCGAAGTTCGCGATCCCGCAAGAGGTGATGTTTGCCGACAGCCTGCCCAAGACCAGCGTGGGCAAGCTGGACAAGAAGCTGATGCGGTCACGCCACGCGCAGCGGTCGCAGCCGCAGACCTCGGGCACCGTGTAGGTCAGAAATTGGCGCAGCCCCCCCATTATTTAAAGGAGTCAATCGTGTATATCCCATCTCTCAAAGAAGTCGTCAGCGCTGAAGAATGGCAACTGCGTTGCGACCTGGCTGCCTGCTATCGCCTGGTGGCGCTGCACGGCTGGACCGACCTGGTGTTCACGCACATCAGTGCGCGCCTGCCGGGTGACGGTCATGACTTTTTGATCAACCCCTACGGCCTGCTGTTCGACGAGATCACGGCGTCATCGCTCCTGCGCGTCGACGCATCGGGCAACCAGCTCACCGAGTCGCCGTTCACGGTGAACCGCGCCGGCTTCGTCATCCACAGCGCCATCCATGCCGCACGGCCGGACGTGCAGTGTGTGTTGCACACGCATACGCGTGCCGGTGTCGGCGTCAGCGCGCAGCAGGCAGGGCTGCTGCCCATCTCGCAGCAGTCGATGGTGATCCAGGGTTCGCTGGCGTACCACGACTATGAAGGTATTGCGCTGCGTGACGCGGAGAAGCCGCGACTGCAATCGGACTTGGGCAAGGCCAACTACCTGATGCTGCGCAATCATGGCCTGCTCACGGTAGGTGCGACGATCGCGGACGCGTTCCTGGCGATGTACATCTTCGAGAGCGCCTGCCAGATTCAGATCGCGGCACAGGCGGGCGGGCCATTGACCATGGTCGATGAGTCCATCCAGGCGACCGCGCAGGCCGATGCGCGCGCGCAGACCGGCGGCATTGGCGGCCGTTTCGTGTGGCCGGCCCTGTTGCGCAAGCTTGAGCGTACCAACCCCGGGTACGACGCCTGATTGGTTCGATGGTTGCGCGAGTGGCCCTGTGCCTTCTCCTGCAAGCGTGGGGCTTGAAACAAACAAGATGATGGAACACATGAATCCTCAATTGGCTGCCGGCACCAAAGTGCTTGCCTTCGATGTATTCGGAACAGTCGTCGATTGGTACAAGAGCGTCATGCAAGAGCTCGGTGCGATGAACCTCGACGTGGACCGCAACAAGTTCACGCTGGCCTGGAGAGCAGGCTACATGCCGGCTATCCAGAAGGTCATGTCCGGCGAACTTGGCTGGACTTCGATTGACGACCTGCACAGGATGGTCCTGGATGAACTCCTGGAAACGTTTCAGGTGCTGCACTTGACGGAGGCGGAGAAACGCAACCTGAACAAGGCCTGGCATCGATTGGAGGCGTGGCCGGATGCGGTGGAAGGCCTTACCAGATTGAAGTCGCGATACACGATCTGCACCATGTCGAACGGCAATATCGGATTGCTGGCCAATATGTCGAAGAGTGCATCTCTACCGTGGGACTGCATTCTTTCGGCAGAGGTCTTTCGCAAGTACAAGCCCGACCCGGCGACTTACCTGGGAGTCGCTCAGGTGTTCGATATCGCTCCAGGCGAAGTCATGATGGTGGCGGCTCATCAGGATGACTTGGCACATGCGCGCGCATGCGGACTGCAAACCGCTTACATCGAGAGGCCGCTGGAATACGGTCCTTTCCAGCACAAGGACGTCTCTCCCAATGCGGACAACACGCTTCACGCCAGGAATCTGGTGGAACTTGCTGTTGCGCTGGGCTGTTGATCGAAGGCCTGGGAACAATTCGGGCAGCACCGCGACAACCCGCCTTCGGGCATTGATCGCCCAGGCGGGTACGGATCCGCGCATCCCCCCAACCCTGCATCGTGGGGACGATGCAGGGATCACGTACGCGCTGCTTGGCTAGTCATCGACACATTGCACGCTGGTTCAGCGATTCCAATCAGAGAACGAATCTGGTTCCATCAGTAGTAACAAGAAGAGAAACGGAGAGAGACACCAATGACCCTCAGGAAAATCGCCTTTGCAGCACTGCTGGCTTGTCCGCCGGCTGCATTCGCGCAGTTGTCCGTCACGCTCTATGGCGTCGCGGACGTCAACGTCGAGTACGCCAATCACGTTGCCGCATTGCCCACGGCAAGCAACGGCTTTAATTCCGGTTCCGGGAACAACGTTGTCCGCATGGATTCCGGTGGTTTGTCAGGTTCGCGCTGGGGCCTACGCGGTACGGAGGACCTTGGCCAGGGACTTCGAGCGCTTTTCGTGCTGGAGAGCGGCTTCGGTCTTGATACCGGCACCCTGCAACAAGGCGGCCGATTGTTCGGGCGGCAGGCATTTGTGGGCGTGCAAGATGCGCGCTTCGGTCAGATCACCCTTGGCCGCCAGTACACCTCGGTGTTTGACGCACTCGCCAACTTCGTGCCAGGAGTCTACTCGACCCAGTATGAGCCCACTGTGTTGCAGCAGGGCGCCAACTACCGCGAGGACAATACCGTCAAGTACACGGGCAAGCTCGGTCCTGTTACAGCGCTCGCTCACTGGTCGTTCGGTGCCGGGGTGGCACTGCCGGCCGCGGCGGGTGTGGCGGTGCCAATCGGCGGCAACGGCGAAGTCCCGGGCCAGTTCCGGCGTGACACCGCGTATGGCGCCGCGCTGGTCTATGGAGCGGGCCCGCTCGGCTTGACTGCTGGCTACGATCAGTGGAATCCGACCATCGGCACCGGCAGCGGCACCGCCAAGAAGGCTGTGATCGCCGCAAGCTACACCTATGGGCCGGCGAAGGTGATGGGCGGCTATCGCTGGGGTCAGACCAAGAATGCGACCGACGTCCTGATCCAGCGTGATGACTACTACTGGATCGGCGGCACCTATCGAGTGACGCCAGCGGTTGGCCTGACGCTCGAGTACAGCTACGACAACCTCAAGAGCCTGTTCGGCAATGCGAACGTGGCCAACCCGTGGCAGATCGCCTTCATTTCGACCTACTCGTTCTCCAAGCGTACCGATGTCTATCTGAGCACGGCATACGCGAAGCACGCCGGTCTGATGATGGAATCAGTGGCGACGACTTTCGCCACCAGCCTCTCCGTGGGCAACAGCTATGCGCTGGGCAATGGCCAGACCTCAATGGTGGGTGTTGCCCTGGGCGTTCGCCATCAGTTCTGAGGGCGCGGGGACACCGGCAAGGAGCAGGTGGTGAAAGTCCACTACGATGAGGTTATGGCGAACCACATCGGCCCCGAGCCGGGCGCACGCCACCGTGCGCGTCGTAGGCGAACGTGAGGGCCAGCCTGGACTGGGGGCGCCCACCGGCTGCTGGCTGAACCAGCGCATGCCGATCAGGTTGGCCACGGGCATTGAGCAGGCTGGCAGGGAGATACAGGTACGGCGCTTTCGGCCGCAAGGTGCGCCGGTAGAGCAATAGGGACCAGAGATGGCGGCGTTGATCAAAGCCCTACTCGAGCTCCGAGCTCCGAGCCTCGCACCGGTCGCGCTACCTCCAGGGGCATCCTGTTGGCAGGACGAAACGCTGATCCCTCGTCGTTGACAGGGCGGAGGGGGGAACGTTTTAAAGCCACCAGAATTGCAAGTTGAGCCGGATCGCAAAACCCATGCTGTCAATGGGCATCGATTCCTGAGCCGGCGGCGGCTTGATTCGGTGTGGTTACCAGTTTTCCTTGAACGGTCTCAGGTCGAGTTCCTGCGTCCACGCCGATTTGGGCTGGCGGTGCAACATCCAGTAGTTTTCGGCAATGGCATCATACTCAAGGAGTCCTTCCGGACCGAGGTGCTCGATCATTTGTGGATAGGCGCCCTGAAGCCGATCTCCCAGGATGCCGCCATCAATGACGATATGCGCGACGTGAATTCCCCTGGGCCCGTATTCGCGGGCCATGCTTTGCGCGATCATTCGAAGTCCCGCCTTGGCGGTGGCGAAGTGCGCAAAGCCGGGCTTGCCGCGCAGACTGCCTGAGGCGCCAGTGAAGATGACTGTGCCACGGCCCAGCGGGACCAGTCGCCGTGCGGCCTCGCGACCGACGAGGAAGCCCGAATAGCAGCCAACGCGCCAGAAGTCTTCGAACTGTGCCGCGGTTAGTTTCGTGAAATCGATCAGGGCGTTGTTGCCAGCGTTGGACACGATGACATCGGCAGGCTCGCGGCCCGGCCCTGGGTTCATCGCCCGGTCGAAAGCGGCGATCACCTGCGCTTCATCGGTCACGTCGGTCCGAATCGCTTCGGCACTGCCGATTCCAGACGCGGTAATCTGCGCAACCACCTCCTCAATTTTGGACAGTGTGCGTCCGGTCGCGATGACGTGATAGCCCTCGCGCGCGAAGCGCCTGCACACGGCGCCGCCGACTCCGCGGACCGATCCCACGCCGAACACGATTGCGGTTGGCTGATTCATGTCATTGTCTCCAATCAGTTAGTGTGGATGCCGATACTGGCGTCATCGCGCAGGCATGCCCCGGCGGCGGCCAGCATGAATCGGTCATTCATTCAAGAAGGAAAGGGCCTTTGATACGAAGTCGGCCTGATTCTGGAAAATTCCACCATGCCCGGCGTCTTCGTAAATGACCAGTTGTGCGTCCGGAATGCGGCGCGCCATGTCGGTACTGTTCACGGTGGGCACCATGATGTCGTTGTCGCCGTTAGCGATCAGGACCGGGATCCGGATGTTGCCGAGATCCTGCGGTGCTTGCCGGCCCCAGGCCTTGATCGCCTTCAACTGCCGCAGGAAGGCGACCGGTGTCGGGTCTTTGTCCCGGTTTCGCTTGCGTTCCTTCAGTCGATCCAGGAAGGCCTTCGCGGCTTGGCGACCATTCGCCGTGGACGTGAAGAACAGGTAGTACTTGGGATCCCTCCGCGTCAGCAGGCCCTTGATGATCAATGGCCAGGAGACCGCGCCGACCTTGTCGATGCCTTGGCCACCCGCCGGGCCCGTACCGGTCAGAAGGAGCTTGCGCACCAAGCCGGGCGCTTTCAGCACCATGTCCTGCGCCACGAATCCGCCGAGGGAAAAGCCGAGCAGATCCACCGTCTCGAAACCCAGTGCGTGGATCAGGGCGATGGCATCGCGTGCCATTTCATCGATGGTCACGGGCGCCGTTCCGCCCGACGCGCCGATTCCCCGGTAGTCGGTGGCAATGACGCGATGCCTGCCGGCAAGGCCATCGACGATCCGCGGATCGAAATTGTCCAGTACCGCGCCCCAATGATTGAGAAGAATCAGTGGCACTCCACTGCGAGGCCCCAGGTCGCGGTAGGCAAAGGCGGTGCCCCCGACGTCGATCAATAGGTTCGCGGCGTTGGCGTAGGTCGTGCCCGATCGAACGTGTTTGTCGGAATGGGTCATTGTTGACTCCGCGTCCCCGTATGGAACCGGAAATCTGGGGATGTGAGGGAGAAGGCCCGCCGTCAAATACGATGGGGCGCCCACGCGTTCATTCGACCATTGTGCGCCGTAGGTTTCTGGAGGGCGCTTTACGAGGCCGTGCGATACCGCTCTGCGGCGTGCGCCTGCCTGATGTCCGGAAGCAGGCCTTGCCGCGCGGCCTCCAGGGCGTCCCAGCGTGAGGCGTTATGCAGGGGCGGGATGGTCACGAGTTCACGGCGATCGAAGCCGACCAGCGCGGCATCGACCAGCTCGTCCACTTCCATCACTCCGGACAGGGTATTGAGGTCGATACCCGCGCGCTCCCAGATCTCCGTGCGGGTGGCCGCCGGTAGCACGGCCTGGATGTAGACGCCCTTGGGTGTCAGCTCCAGGCTCAGCCCCTGTGAGAGGTACAGCACGAAGGCCTTGGTCGCCCCATAGACCGACATGCCGAACTCCGGCGCCAGGCCGACGACCGAGCCGATGTTGACGATGGCGCCTTCGCCAACCTGTGCCAGGCGCGGGGCGATGGCGGCCGCCAGCCGGGCCAGCGCAGTCGTGTTGAGCGTGACCAGCCGGTCAATGCTGTCGGCGGTCTGCTCGATGAAGCCGCCGGACTGGGCGACCCCGGCATTGTTGATGAGGATGCCAATCCTGGCGTCGTCACGCAGGCGCTTCTCGACCGCGGTCAGGTCGTCGGGGCGGGTGAGGTCGGCCTGGAGGACATCAACGGCGACGCCGGTTTCCTCGCGCAGGCGGGCCGCGAGGGTATCCAGCCGCACCTTGTCGCGCGCCACCAGCACGAGATCTTGGCCGCGGCGCGCGAAGCGCTCGGCGTAGGTGGCACCGATGCCGGTGGATGCACCGGTAATGAGGACAGTCGAACGGGTTGTCATGTGCTTGTTCTGTGGCGAAACGTGAACAGGCCGCGATGGCGCGGCATGTTGGCCGGTGCCGCATTGCGGTGCGGCCCCGGAGAACTTACTGGGCGCTGGCCTCGGCCAGCGTCGGGTGGTCGGTATAGCCCTCCGCCCCGCCGCCGTAGAGCGTGGCCGGATTGAAGTCCGCCAGCGGTGCGCCGGTCTTCAGCCGTTCCACCAGGTCGGGGTTGGCGATGAACGGGCGGCCGAAGGCGAACAGGTCCGCTTTGCCCTCGTTGAGGCGGGCGGCGGCCAGGGCCAGGTCGTAGCCGTTGTTGGCGATGTAGGTGTTCTTGAAACGCTTGCGCAGCGCGTCATAGTCGAACGGGGCCACGTCGCGCGGGCCGCCAGTGGCGCCTTCGACGACGTGCAGGTAGACCAGGCCCAGGGCGTCGAGCTGCTCGACCAGGTAGTCGAACTGCGCCTGTGGATCGCTGCTGGAAACGCCATTGGCCGGCGACACCGGCGAGATGCGGATGCCGGTGCGCTCGGCGCCGATCTCGTTGACCACGGCACGGGCCACCTCCAGCACGAGCCGTGCACGATTCTCGACCGAGCCGCCATAGGTGTCGGTGCGGACATTGGCGGCATCCCTGAGGAACTGGTCCAGCAGATAGCCGTTGGCGCCATGGATCTCGACGCCGTCGAAGCCGGCGGCGACGGCGTTGGCCGCGGCCTGGCGGAAGTCGTTCACAATTCCCGGCAGTTCGTCCAGTTCGAGCGCGCGCGGCGCGGAGACGTCGGTGAAGCCGTTGTTGACGAAGGTCTTGGTCCCGGCCTGGATGGCCGAGGGCGCCACCGGAGCGGCACCGTTCTCCTGCAGGTCGACGTGCGAGACGCGCCCGACGTGCCACAACTGCAGGAAGATCCGCCCGCCCTTCGCATGAACAGCGTCGGTGACCTGACGCCAACCGTCGATCTGCGCCTGCGTGTAGATGCCGGGCGTGTCTTGGTAGCCCTGTCCCTGCTGCGAGATCTGCGTGGCCTCGGAGATCAGCAGGCCGGCCGACGTGCGCTGGCTGTAGTAAGTGGCGGCGAGTTCGCCGGGAACGAAGCCGGCGCCGGCGCGGTTGCGCGTCAGCGGCGCTAGCACGACCCGGTTGGATAGGGTCAGGGAGCCAAGCGTGTAGGGCTTGAACAAAGTCTTGTCGGTCATGTCTTTTTCCTTTTCAGTTGATTGATGGTCGTTGTTGCGAGTGCGCGTCGTCGCACGGTCGATCATCCGAATGGGGCTTGTGTCGAGCCCTGCGGGACCGCTCAATTCAGACCAACGCCTCGCAGTGACGGCGACTGCGCGCCAAGTACTACTCCTCCAGGAACTGGATCGCGTGCTTCAGGAAGCGCTCGGGATACTGGTACTGCGCGCCATGCCCGGCATCGGGGTAGATCAGCAACTGGGCGTTGGGGATGTTCTGGGCCAGGTACCAGGAATTGATCGAGGCGATCATGATGTCGTTGACGCCGTTGAGCACTAGAGTCGACTGCTGGATCGCGTTCAGGTAGGCATAGGGGTTCTCACCCGGCAGCGGCGCGAAGTACGCCACGTGCGCCTCGGCCTGGGCCTTGGCCACCTCGGCCGAGCTGGGCGGGTCCTGGTCGACGCGCTGGTGGCGCCGCTCCCAGAACGCCAAGCCCGCTTGCTTGGCGGCCTCCGAGCGGCCGAAGAACAGGTAGAGGAAGTCTTCCGCGGTCGGCACTGGATTCGGCGCGACCTGCAGCACCTTCGGTTCCATCGTCGGATCACCACCTCGCAGGCCGGTGCCGAGCAGTAGCAGCTTGCGCACCAGCCCGGGGTGGCGCAGCGCGACCTCCTGCACCTGCATTCCGCCTATCGAGAAGCCGAGCAGATCGACCTGCGACAGGCCCAGCGCCCGGATCACCATGGCGATGTCGTCGGCCATGTCCTCGATCCGGTTGCGAGGCGTACCGGTGGACGAGGCAACGCCACGACCATTGAACAGGATGACCTCGCGGCCCTCGGCCAAGCCATCGGTCAGCAGAGGATCCCAGTGGTCCAGGCCGCCTCGGAAATGCTGCACGAAGAACAGTGGGACGCCGGAGGGCTTGCCCCAGCGGCGGTAGGCGAAGCGGTCGCCGTGCACTTCGATGAAGCGGGTGGGTGCAGTCAGGTGAGTGTCGCTCATTGTCTAAGTCCTTGGAAAAAGACGAGCTACTATGATGATGACCGTAATCTAAAATGTCAATAGCTTTGATGATGGTCAACATCAATGTATATTGAAGCTTTATTTCTTGGCTTACAGAAAGAGGCTCACGGGCATGAAAGTCACCAAAGCACAGGCACAGGAGAACCGGGCGCGCATTGTTGAGACAGCGTCCACGTTATTCCGTGAGCGCGGCTATGACGGCGTGGGTGTGGCAGAGCTCATGGCGGCCGCCGGCTTCACCCATGGCGGGTTCTACAAGCACTTCCGCTCCAAAGCCGACCTGATGGCCGAGGCGGCCGCCTGCGGGATCTCACAAACCGAGGCGCGGACCGGGGGAGTGGACATCCCGGAGTTCATCCATCGCTACGTTTCCCGGGAGCACCGCGACGCCCGTGGCAGCGGCTGCACGATAGCGGCCCTTTGCGGCGATGCGGCGCGTCAACCAGAAGCCATCAAGGCCACGTTTGCGGCTGGAATCGAAAGCCTGCTGACTACCCTTGAACGCGATGGCGTGACGTTGGGTACGCTGGATCAGCGCGAGGCGCGCGCAAAGATGATCGACATGCTTGCCCATTCGGTCGGCGCAATCGTGCTGTCGCGAGCCTGTCCGGATGACTCCCCGCTGGCCGACGAGATTCTGGAAGTTTGCCGCTCGGAAATTCTCGCGCCATTGTCGACGTCGGTGGGCAACTAGCAAGTCGTGTCGAAGAGCCGCATCTACCAGCACTTCGAATCCCGCAGCGCGCTACCCGCAGAGACCGTCCTTGCTTTTGCTGAGGCCCTCTCGGCCGACGCGATAAAGGCTGCCGCGCAAGCGCCAAAAGGCTTACGCTGGCTAGTACGCATGCTGGACGTCTGGCTCGGCGACTATGTATTGCGCGGTGGTTGCCTCATCCTGCGCGCCGGCAGCGAATTGGCTGGGCGAGCAGAGAGCGCTGTCAGTCTTAGCGTGGCACAGGCGGTAACCACCTGGCGTGGCCTGTTGGCTTCGCAGCTAAAGGACGCCGCGCATATAGGGGAAATCACCCCGAGTGTTGATGTTCGACACCTCGTGTTCGAGGTTTTCCGCTTTGCTCTGGGTGTTCAGCATGACCACCTGTTCCTGGGTTATTCGGTGGAATTCCGGCATTCGGTTCTGAAGGGAATCTTCGGCCGTCATGGCATTGAGGTACCGGTAGCGGCGAGCCGCCGCGTCTTACCATCCGGCGCGCTCAGGCACGCTTGGACGACCTACTGAGGCATCCTGACGAAGCCGGCTTGCCTCAGCAATTCTCTTGGAAACAGCGGAAGTGGATCGGGGGGGCGTGCAAGGGAATCAGGTGTCTGCCACAAGCCGGAGCTCTCCCGATTCCCCCGCCAGAAGAGCGCGGTTTTCCTCGGCGGCCGCGCGTAGGTACTCCCACAATACCGTGATGCGGCGCAGCTTGCGCAAGTCCTCGCGGCAATACAGCCAAAAGCAGCGGGTTACCACTACCTCATCGGGCAGCACCGGTACCAGCGCCGGCTGCTGCGCGGCGATGAAGCAGGGCAGGATGGCCAGCCCGCCGCCCTGTAGCGCGGCGAAATACTGCGCGATCACACTGGTGGTACGAAGCCCGGCCGTGGCGCCTGGCACGGTGCGCTCCAGGTAGAGCAGTTCGCTGCTGAACGCCAGGTCGTCCACGTAGCTGATGAAGGCGTGATCGGGCAGGTCGGCCTTGCTGGCAATGGGCGAGTGGCTTGCCAAGTATTCGCGGGAGGCATAGAGCCCGAGTCGGTAGTCGCACAGCTTGGTGCAGACATAGGGGCCGCGCTCGGGCCGCTCGAGGGCAATGGCCAGGTCGGCCTCGCGTTTGGTCAGGCTGACGAAATGCGGCACCGGCAGCAGGTCCACCGTGACATGTGGATGCGCGGCGCGGAAGCGGGTCAGCTGTGGCGCCAGGAAAAAGCAGCCGAAGCCTTCCGTCGAGGCGATCCGGACATGACCCGAAAGAGCCTGCCCGGTGTTGGCCACCTGGTCGCAGGCGGATTGCACGGTGCTCTCCATGGCGTCGGCATAGGCCACCAGCTGCTGCCCTTCCGCGGTAAGCGTGAAACCGCCGGAACGGGACTTGTCGAACAGCAGCGTGCCCATCGCGTCTTCCAGCACGCGGATGCGGCGCGCCACGGTAGTGTAGTCAACGCCTAGCCGCTTGGCGGCGCCGCTGGCGCGCTGGGTGCGCGCTACCTCCAGGAAAAAACGCAGGTCGTCCCAGTTGAGCTTGCCCGGGACCAGGTCAGGATGAATTGGCATGGGAAGGATTGTGGTATTGCAGCACCAGCATCGACAACTGGTTCGGATGTGCATTTTTACATATCGAACCAGTTTATTTGTGACTACATCATGATTGTTTGCATAACTATACTCGCCGAGACTTGCACGCCGACAGGCTGCAGGAGAACAACGGAGACACGATGCAAACACCATCCACCCTCGACGACGGCGCAGCTGTCACCACCCCGACACGCACCACCAGGCACTATCTGCTTGCCGGCTGGGCCAGCATGGCGGGTACCACCATCGAGTGGTATGACTTCTTCCTCTACGGCACGGCTGCTGCGCTGGTCTTTAACCGCATTTTTTTTCCTTCGCTGGACCCCACCGTCGGCACGCTGGCCGCCTTCGGCACCTTTGCGGTAGGTTTCATTGGACGGCCATTGGGCGGTATCGTGTTCGGTCACTTCGGCGATCGAATCGGCCGCAAGTCCATGCTGATGGCTACCCTGTTGCTGATGGGCGTCCCCAGCATGATCATCGGGATGATCCCTTCGTATGACAGCATCGGCTACTGGTCCACTGCGCTGCTGGTGGCCATGCGGTTCCTGCAAGGCATGGCGGTGGGCGGTGAATGGGGCGGCGCGGTGCTAATGGCGGTGGAGCATGCGCCCAAGGGACGTAAAGGTCTTTTTGGCAGCCTGCCGCAGACTGGCGTGGGGCTTGGCCTGATCCTGTCCTCGCTGGCGATGACTTCCGTGGCGGCCATGGCCGAGGCCGACATGCTCTCCTGGGGCTGGCGCATTCCCTTCCTGGCCAGCATCGCACTTGTCGGGCTGGGCGGGTTCATCCGCCTGAAGGTGCCGGAGTCGCCAGACTTCCAGAAGATGAAGACCCAGGGCAAGGCGGTGAAGGCCCCCGTGCTGGCAGCTATCCGCAATCATCCGCGCGCGGTGCTAACCATCATCGGTGCCCGCGCTGCTGAGAATACCTGGTTCTACATGGTAGTGACCTTCTCGCTGGCCTATGCGGCGAACCATCTGCATCTCCCCAAAGCCGACGTGCTGCATGCCATCACGGCAGGCGCGGTTCTGTCTCTGGTGACGATGCCGCTGTGTGGACACCTGAGCGACCGGATTGGCCAGCGGCGCATGTTCGCCATCGGCCTGGTGCTGATGTGCTTGTTCGCCTCCCCTTTCTTCGCCATGCTCGGCACGCGCGAGCCGACAGCGGTGTGGTGGGCTATGGTGCTGGGCCTGGGCGTGGTGTTCCCGATCCTATATGCCCCGCAATCGCTGTTGTTCGCGACACAGTTCCCGGCGGAGATCCGCTACAGCGGTATCTCGCTGTCGGTGCAGCTGGCCGGCATTCTCGGCGGCGGCTTCGCGCCGATGATCGCGACCTCCCTGCTGGCGGCCGGCGGCGGCGATCCACACTATGTGATCTATTACCTGGTCGGACTCGGCACCTTTGCCATCCTCTGCACGCTCCTGATGCGCAGCCCTCGCGCCTGACATTCCGCCTTTTCAATCCCGTTGTCCGATTGCCTGATGTCGGCGCAGTGATGCGCCGGCTGGCAATCCCTTATTCCCAAATTCCCAAATTCCCAGTCACGGAGACTACTCATGAATTCCGCTGTACCTCACGCCACCCTCCAACTGCCCACCGCAAAACTCCTGATCGACGGCAAGTTCGTCGAATCCGATAGCAATCAGTGGGGCAACGTCGTCAACCCGGCCACGCAACAAGTCATCGGCCGCGTGCCCTTTGCCACGGTGGAAGAAGTCGATGCCGCCATTGCCTCGGCCCAGCGCGCCTTCCTGGCCTGGCGCAACACCCCGCTTGGCGCGCGCCTGCGCGTCATGCTGAAGTTCCAGGACCTGGTGCGCCGCAATATGGAGAGCATTGCCCGCACGCTCACAGCCGAGCAGGGCAAGACCTTGCCCGATGCGCAGGGCGACATATTTCGTGGCCTGGAGGTCGTGGAGCATGCCTGCTCTGTCGGCACACTGCAAATGGGCGAGTTCGCCGAGAACGTGGCAGGCGGCGTCGATACCTACACGCTGCGCCAGCCGATCGGGGTGTGCGCTGGCATCACGCCGTTCAACTTTCCCGGAATGATCCCGTTGTGGATGTTCCCGATGGCGATCGTGTGCGGCAACACCTTCGTGCTCAAGCCGTCGGAACAGGATCCGCTCTCGACAATGGAACTGGTGGAGCTGGCCATGGAAGCCGGCGTGCCGCCCGGAGTGCTGAATGTGGTGCACGGTGGCAAGACCGTCGTGGACATGCTGTGCACCCATCCCGACGTGAAGGCGATCTCTTTTGTCGGGTCGACCCATGTTGGCACGCATGTCTACAACCTGGGCAGCAAGCACGGCAAGCGCGTGCAGTCGATGATGGGCGCCAAGAACCACGCCGTTGTGCTGCCCGACGCGAATCGTCAGCAGACCCTGAACGCACTGGTGGGTGCAGGCTTCGGCGCCGCGGGCCAGCGCTGCATGGCCACATCCGTGGTGGTGCTGGTGGGCCAGTCGCGCGATTGGCTCCCCGAACTGGTCGCAAAGGCGAAGCTGCTCAAGGTCAACGCCGGGCATGAACCAGGCACTGATGTTGGCCCGGTAATGTCGAAGGCAGCCCATGCGCGCATCACCGGGCTGATCGAGGAGGGCGTACAGGCCGGCGCCGCGCTGTTGCTCGATGGCCGCGATGTGAAGGTGCCCGGCTACGAGAACGGCAATTTCGTTGGCCCCACCATCTTCTCGGGTGTGAGCCCCGACATGTCGATCTACACGCAGGAGATATTCGGGCCGGTGGTGGTAGTGCTGGAGGTCGACACGCTGGACGACGCCATTGCCCTGGTCAACCGCAACCCGATGGGCAATGGCGTGGGCCTGTTTACGCAGAGCGGGGCCGCGGCGCGAAAGTTCCAGAGCGAGATCGACGTCGGCCAGGTCGGCATCAACATTCCCATTCCGGTGCCCGTGCCCTACTTCAGCTTCACTGGCTCTCGCGGCTCCAAGCTTGGCGACCTGGGCCCGTACGGCAAGCAGGTTGTTCAGTTCTACACGCAGACCAAGACCGTCACTGCACGCTGGTTCGATGACACGCCGGCCGAAGGCGTGAACACCACCATCGCGCTGCGCTGATAGGAGAGCACCTCATCATGGAAATTGCATTCATCGGTCTCGGCAACATGGGCGCCCCCATGGCTGCCAACCTGCTCAAGGCAGGACATGCGCTGACGGTGTTCGACCTCGACGCCAACGCCGTGGCCGCTGCGTTGCTGGCGGGGGCGACCTCGGCTGGGTCGCCGCGTGAGGCGGCAGCCCGGGCAGACCTCGTCATTACGATGCTACCGGCCGCGGCGCATGTCAGGCAGGTCTACCTTGGCGAGGACGGTGTGCTGGCCGGCGCCCGACCCGGCGTGCCGATGGTCGACTGCAGCACAATCGACCCGGCGACCGTGCGCACAGTTGCCGAAGCCGCCGCAAGCCAGGACAGCCCGTTTGCCGACGCGCCGGTATCCGGCGGCACTGGCGGCGCCCAGGCCGGCACGCTCACCTTCATGGTGGGCGCGGACCAGCCGCTGTTCGAGCGCATCCGCCCTGTGTTGCTCGCCATGGGCAGGAACGTCGTGCCTTGCGGCGCGCCCGGTACCGGGCAGGTCGCCAAGATTTGCAACAACCTCCTGCTAGGCATCTCCATGATGGGCGTCTCCGAGGCCATGGCGCTTGGGGCGGCGCTGGGTATCGATCCCGCCGTGCTAGCCGGCATCATCAACACCTCGACTGGCCGCTGCTGGAGCTCCGATAGCTACAACCCGTATCCGGGCGTGCAGCCCGCGGCCCCGGCCGCGCGGGGCTATGTGGGCGGTTTTGCCGCTGACCTGATGCTGAAGGACCTGGGCCTGGCCACCGATGCGGCGCGTCAGGCCCACCAGCCGCTGTGGATGGGTGCCCTGGCTCAACAGCTCTACCAGTCCATGAGCCAGCAGGGCATGGGTCGGCTCGACTTCTCGGCCTGCCTCAAGCTGTACGAGAAACAGGATCCTTCTGCCTGAACGACGAGCAAAGGCCGATCGTCGTCCCCGATGACCAGCCGCGGTCCGCTGCACAACACGCGGGCCGCCTCCGAAGACCCATGCTGTCACTGCACCGACCCGAAAACCATAACTCCTAGACGTTCAGCGTGCCGTCCACGCTGAAGTGCTCGCTCGACAGCCAGTCCTTGTTCTGCGCAATGGCCAGCACTTCGTTGAAGAACTCGATCACCGCGTCGTGCCGGATCAGCCGTTCGCGGTTCTTGCTGAACACGGTGGGCACCCAGACCGTATCGTCCATCGACAGACCGATGAACCGGCGGAACAGCAAGTTGTACTGCCCCTGTTCCCCATCCGTTGGCGTTCGGAACGAAGACTGTAGAGCACCTGCTGCAGCATTACCCGCAGCAGCTTCTCGGTTTCACAGATGAAATATTGAATTTCAATTATGAAATTCATTGAGCCGAGGCACGTGACAATCTCTCGCTAAATCAATCGGATACACGATTTGGCTGCCACTGGTCCATTTCTTGCGCAAGAAGATCGGGCGGGCACGCGTCTGGTTGTGTCCGCAAATTTGCCGTCGCCTGGCTATCGCGTTGCGTGGAAGGGCAGGCGCCCTTGATCTTGACGAGGAAAGCACCGCGATGTACTACGGAAGAAATGGAGCCGGCGCGGACAGCCGCGAGCTTGTCGACGATGACGGCAAGCCACGCGCTGGCCAGAAGCGAGGCGAGCGTTGCGATAGCAATGAGCAGTCGCCATGGCGAGCAAACTGGGCCTGGGAAGCGACGACCGGGCACTACGACTGGATGGACTCGCACACCCCGTTTGCTCACTACGACTAGCGGCCAGGCGAAGCCTCAAGCCATATCCTGCCCTCCGATCACTTGACCACGCCGTACCGTTGTGCCCGGCTGGTTCATTTCCTTGCGCGCCCCCTATGGACTACACCCCAATCAAATCCCTGCTGGTTGCCAACCGTTCCGAGATCTCGATCCGCGTGATGCGCGCGGCCGCCGAGATGAATATCCGCACGGTAGCGATCTATTCGAAGGAAGACCGCCTCGCGCTCCATCGCTTCAAGGCTGACGAGAGCTACCTGGTTGGCGAGGGCAAGAAGCCGCTGGCCGCTTACCTTGATATCGACGACATCCTGCGCATTGCCAGGCAGGCGAAGGTCGACGCTATCCATCCGGGCTACGGTTTTCTTTCTGAGAATCCCGAGTTCGCACAGGCTGTCATCGACGCCGGGATACGATGGGTCGGTCCTTCGCCGCAGGTCATGCGCATGCTTGGCAACAAGGTGGCTGCGCGCAATGCGGCAATCGCAGCCGGTGTGCCCGTCATGCCGGCAACGGATCCGCTGCCCCATGATCTGGACACGTGCAAGCGTCTTGCAGCCGGAGTCGGCTACCCGCTGATGCTCAAGGCGAGCTGGGGCGGAGGTGGACGGGGCATGCGCGTTCTGGAAGGCGAGCAGGATCTCGACACCGCGCTTGCCGCGGCCCGGCGCGAGGCGCTTGCCGCGTTTGGCAACGACGAGGTGTATCTCGAAAAGCTGGTGCGCAACGCGCGCCATGTCGAGGTGCAGGTGCTCGGCGACACGCATGGCAACCTCGTGCATCTCTACGAGCGGGACTGTACCGTGCAGCGGCGCAACCAGAAGGTCGTCGAGCGGGCTCCCGCCCCGTACCTCGACGATGCCGGCCGGGCAGCGCTGTGCGAGTCGGCACTGCGGCTCATGCGCGCGGTCGGGTACACGCACGCCGGCACGGTCGAATTCCTGATGGATGCGGACTCCGGGCAGTTCTACTTCATCGAGGTCAATCCCCGCATCCAGGTCGAGCATACGGTCACGGAGATGGTCACCGGGATCGATATCGTCAAGGCGCAGATCCGCGTCACCGAGGGCGGCCATATCGGTATGACCGAAAACACGCGCAACGAGAACGGCGACATCATCGTGCGCGCCGCGGGCGTGCCTGCCCAAGCGGAGATTTCGTTGAACGGGCACGCGCTGCAATGCCGGATCACGACCGAGGACCCGGAAAACGGCTTCCTGCCCGACTATGGGCGGCTCACTGCCTACCGCAGTGCGGCAGGCTTCGGTGTGCGCCTCGACGCTGGTACCGCATACGGCGGCGCGGTGATCACCCCATACTACGATTCGCTGCTGGTCAAGGTCACGACCTGGGCGCCTACGGCTGCCGAGTCGATCCGTCGCATGGACCGAGCGCTGCGCGAGTTCCGTATTCGCGGCGTCGCGTCAAACCTGCAGTTCCTTGAAAACGTCATCAAGCATCCCGCCTTCGGGCGCGGCGATGTCACCACGCGCTTCATCGACCTGACCCCGGAACTGCTGGCCTTCACCAAGCGGCTGGATCGGGCCACCAAGCTGCTGCGCTATCTGGGTGAGGTGAGCGTCAACGGCCACCCGGAAATGAGCGGCCGCTCGCTGCCGTCGTTGCCACTGCCCAGGCCGGTGCTGCCCTCTTTCGATACCAGCAAGCCGCTGCCTTACGGCACGCGCGACCGGCTGCGCGAGCTCGGCGCGGAAAAGTTCTCGCGCTGGATGCTGGAGCAGAAGCAGGTGCTGCTGACCGACACGACCATGCGCGACGCGCACCAGTCACTGTTCGCCACACGCATGCGCACCGCGGATATGCTGCCAATCGCGCCGTTCTACGCGCGCGAGCTGTCGCAGTTGTTCTCGCTGGAATGCTGGGGCGGCGCCACCTTCGACGTGGCGCTGCGCTTCCTCAAGGAAGACCCGTGGCAACGTCTTGAGCAGCTGCGCGAGCGGGTGCCCAACGTGCTGTTCCAGATGCTGCTGCGCGGCTCGAACGCGGTCGGCTACACCAACTACGCAGACAACGTGGTGCGCTTCTTCGTGCGCCAGGCCGCCAGCGCGGGCGTTGACGTGTTCCGCGTGTTCGATTCGCTGAACTGGGTGCGCAACATGCGTGTAGCGATCGACGCCGTATGCGATAGCGGTGCGCTGTGCGAGGGCGCGATCTGCTATACAGGCGATCTCTTCGACCCCTCCCGTGCCAAATACGATCTGAAGTACTACGTCGGTATCGCGCGCGAACTGCAGCGCGCCGGCGTGCACGTGCTGGGCATCAAGGACATGGCCGGCATCTGCCGACCGCAGGCGGCGGCTGCGCTGGTCAAGGCACTCAAAGAGGAAACCGGACTGCCTGTGCATTTCCATACGCACGACACCAGCGGCATCTCGGCCGCTTCCGCACTGGCTGCCATCGGGGCCGGCTGCGATGCGGTGGACGGCGCGCTCGATGCCATGAGCGGGCTCACCTCGCAGCCTAACCTGTCAAGCATCGCCGCAGCCTTGGCGGGCAGCGAACGCGATCCCGGCCTCAGCCCGGAGCGCCTGCATGAAGCATCGATGTACTGGGAAGGGGTACGTCGCTACTACGCCCCGTTCGAATCCGAGATCCGCGCCGGCACCGCCGACGTGTACCGCCACGAGATGCCCGGCGGGCAGTACACCAACCTGCGCGAGCAGGCCCGCTCGCTGGGCATCGAGCATCGCTGGACCGAGGTGTCGCGCGCCTATGCCGAGGTCAACCAGATGTTCGGCGACATCGTCAAGGTGACGCCGACTTCCAAGGTCGTGGGGGACATGGCCCTGATGATGGTGGCCAACGACATGACCGCCGCCGATGTCTGCGACACCGCCAAGGAGATAGCCTTCCCCGAGTCGGTGGTGTCCCTGTTCAAGGGCGAACTGGGCTTCCCGCCCGACGGCTTCCCGGAAGCACTGTCGCGCAAGGTGCTGCGCGGCGAGCCGCCCGCGCCGTACCGGCCCGGCGACCAGATCCCGGCAGTGGACCTCGACGCGGCGCGCGCCGCGGGCGAAGCGGCGTGCGAGCAGCCGCTCGATGACCGCCAGCTGGCTTCGTACCTGATGTACCCGAAGCAGGCCAGCGATTACCACGCGCATGTGCGCACCTATAGCGATACCTCAGTGGTGCCCACGCCGGCCTTCCTGTACGGCCTGCAGCCGCAGGAAGAAGCGGCAATCGACATCGCGGCGGGCAAGACCCTGCTGGTTTCGCTTCAAGGCACGCACCCTGATGCCGAAGAGGGCGTCATCAAGGTCCAGTTCGAACTGAACGGACAATCGCGCACAACGTTGGTCGAGCAGCGCAGCGTCACGCATGCGAGTGTGGTGCGCAGCAGCCGTCCGGTTGCCGATCCCGACAATCCACAGCATATCGCCGCACCCATGCCGGGCTCGATCGTGACGGTGGCGGTCCAGCCGGGACAGCGCGTTGCAGCGGGCACGACGTTGATGGCGCTGGAGGCGATGAAGATGGAAACCCACATCGCGGCTGACCGCGACTGCGAAATCGCCGCCGTTCATGTTAAGCAAGGAGACCGTGTGGCTGCGAAGGATTTGCTGATCGAATTGAAGGGCACGGAGTGACATCGGCTATGTGGCGAGCGTTCAGTTGCGCGTTCAACAACAACTACTGGCCCGCCGCCTATTTCGTGGATGCGCGTGGCAACATCCGCCATCATCAGTTCGGCGAGGGCGACTACGCCAACTCGGAGCGCGTGATGCAGACGCTGCTGGCCGAAGCGGGGCGTCCGTCCACGTCGCGCGATGTGGTGGTGCCGGACGGGCAGGGCGCGCAAGCCGCCCCCGACCTGCGTAATACGCGCTCCGGCGAGACCTACGTTGGCTACACCCAGCCGCCGATGGCCGCGCCGTGCGCTTCCTGGTGACGGTCGACGGCAAGCCCCCCGGCGACAGCCACGGCGCGGACACCGATGCAGCCGGCAACGGCGCCGTTACCCAGACGCGCCTCTACCAGTTGGTGCGTCAGGCCGGCAAGGTCGGCGAACACACGTTCGAGATCCGCTTTCTGGACCCCGGTGCCCACGCTTACGCCTTCACCTTCGGTTGATGCGGGCTGGGTGCGGGCTGTGCGGCGGTCGCACGGCAACTTCACGGGAGATAGCAGGAAACGCCATCCCACAACAGTTTCAGTGCGGTCACGACCAGTAACCCGTAGCAGGTTCGATAAACCTGGCGCTGGTCCAGTGCGCCGCGAAGCCGCCAACCGAGCTAAACGCCGGTGGGAATGGCGAACAGGCAAATCGCCATCCATGCCCGGACATCCGCGGTTGGTCTCACCAGCAGCAGCCAGGGCACCGCCTTGGTCGCGTGCCCACGGTGAAGAACATGCTTGTCGTGCCCGCATACACTTCCTTGCCGAGGCCAAGCGGCAGGAGATACATCGCAAGCGGCGGTCCGCCCGAGTGCGCCACCATGTTAGTGACCCCCGAGGCGAACCGGCCGTGACCGCCTTCGGCGTCGAACGCGGACGCGTCTTCAGCTGCGCGCCCCCGGCAAGCCACAGGCCAACAAAGAACAGGGTGATCGCCGCCATCAGGATCGCGATGGCGCGGTGGTCAAGGAAGTTGAACAAGGGCGCAAGCAGGCCGCCGGCGGTGACGGGATCCATCATGAGTATCGGTGATGCGTCGGGAAGAGCCGATGACGACCTAGCTCACGAAGGGCGCCTGCCGGCAGTTCCGACCATTCGACGCCGCCCCAGTGACGATTCGCTGAGATGGGCGCTATCCACGTCCGAAGTGCGATAGGCGGCCGGGTGCTGCAACGGCAGAAGAACCACCCACAAACAGCTGTCTGGTCAAAGATACTTCTTAAAGAACTTCCACTGTATCCGCGCCAGGTGCCATGTACGGATCAAAGTCGACTTACGGTCAATCGACCGGTCTGATACGTCGAAAGGTGCCCAGGAGCGCCAGATCATAGGCAATTTTGAGCAGGCCGCAGGCGACCAGCGGTGCGCCGACCCAGCCCATGGCAAACAGCGCGCCCGCTAGGGTCGGGCCGAGTGCGGACGCCAGGCTCCTGGGCACGGCGGTCAGGCTAGCGGCCGCCGGTCGCTCCGGCGGCGTGACCACGGCCATCACATAGGCAGTCCGGGTCGGTACGTCCATCTGGGACAGCGCGCTGCGCACGAGCAACAAGGCCAGGGCCGCCACCAGGGAGGGGGAGAAGGCGGCGGCGATCAGGCAGAGGCTGGATGGAATATGCGTAAACACCATCGTGTTCAACAAGCCAAACTTGCGGGACAGCGGCACGGCAACGAGTTGGGAGCCGGCCGCGAGCATCCCCGCCCAGAAAAAGAACTGGCCAGCGGCGCCAAGGGAAAGACCGAAGCGCTGCATCAACCACAGTGCCAGCAGCGAGTTCACCACCAGTCCGCCGGCAAAGGCGTCGACGCTAAAGAGCAGTGCAAGGCGGGTAACGATCCGGCGAGACGGACCAAGCGGCACTCGCACCGATGTCGCGTGCGGGTGTGGCTCGGGGATGCGCGCATAGAGGAACCAGAGTGCGACACCCGTCAATGCATAGATCATGAACATCACGCGCATGGCGCTGAGGAACGATATCCCCAACTGCGGGGCAAGCCAGCCCGGCAGCGCTGCCGCCAGTGCGCCGACGGCGGCGGAGAAGGCGCCAGTCAGGCTATAGCGGGCGAATAGCGCAGTGCGAGCATCAGAGGAGGACGAGTCGGCGAGACGAGCCTGCTCCAGCGGCAGGAAGACACTGACGTCTCCGGAACTCGGGTTGAGCGTGCCGACGAATGCGACGAGCAACAGTGGCCATAGGGAGGACAGTCCGGCGAAGCCGATGCCGGTTGCGACCATCAATGCAGCCGCCAACACCAGCAGGCGGCGCTGCGGGTAGCGATGGCCGAGGATGCCTACCAGTATCGTCGCCAGTGCGGAGCCGATCAGGGTTGCACTGCTGATCAACCCCACTGCCAGTTGCGCGAAGCCGAGCGCTAGCAGGTACGCTGGCAGCAGGACGGCGATGAACCCGTCACAGAAGCCGCGTAGCGCGCGGCCGACGAGAAGCGGTAAGGCGCCGGCGTGGACGCCTGTCGGCAACACCTGGCGCGCAAGCCAGCCTCGGCTGTTGGGTGCAACGGGGTCTTTAAGGGTATGCATCGCGAAGGTCCCGTCTACGTGATATGGCATCGCCGGCCGTGCCGAAGTGGATCAGGCCAATCCAGGTGGGTTCTTGAGCAATAAGATCCATGAGGGTCTCCCGATCGGCCGCTTGAACCGTTCTCCTGTGGCCAACTTGCGTCAATCATCTTCGTCATCATCATCGTCGGCACGGGCGGCGAGCTGTTTGCCGTCTTCGCCAATGAGAACGGTTTGTTTCTCGCTGCCGGTGCCGAGCGTAACCTCATAGCGGATCTTGCCGTTTGCTGTCTGCTTCTTGATCTCGCCGACCGTACGGCCCTGCGCTTGCTTCTCGATTGCCGCTTTGACCGGAGCAGGTACTTGCGCAATATCAATGGCCTGGTGACTGCGCTCACCGAATGGATTTTTCCCGCAACCAGCCACGATGAGTCCTAAGGAAACTAGAACGGGTGCAGCGAGCTTAAGGATGGGATTTGACATGACACACTCCGCCACTTCAATTGGCCGCCAGCTCGCCCTCGGCGATGGTGACGTCATCCCGTCGATATTCGATCCGTTGTTGATGCCGCCAGACCTGATAGCACTCCTCGGCGTTCGCATTGCTTGTCGAAAAGGTCATACACAGGTCGTTGTTCCTCAGCCTCCAGTGCCCCTTCTGGATTTGGCCGTGCATGATGGATTCAAGGGTGCCGTCGGCCTTGAACTTATCTGACCAATGGGCACCGTCAGTGACAACTTTGCCAACGATCCCCTTCTTGATTTCAACGGCAGATAGGCGCTTGAATGCGCCCTCGGCCTGGGTCGCGGTAGCAGAGCAGAGAATTGCGACGCCGATCCATAGGCTGGCGCGCGACATCGGCGTCCGAGCGGGGCCGGTTTCGGCCGCTGCCAGCCGTGGCACGACCGCCAACGTCTGCCATTCCGGGTTGGCAGCGCTGTCCCGCACTTGTTCTGATGTGAGCATTGTTTTACGCTGCCTTGTTGTCACTTCGTGCTGGCGTTTCCGAATGAGACGGTGTCGAACAAGGTCACGCTATCCGCCTTGGTCCAAACGCCGACCCTGCCGGCGCCACTGATGTGATCGTCCGCCACATCGATATAGCGCTTGCCGTCCAGCGCCACCTGGATGCGGTTTCCCACGAAGTCCACGCGCAGCGTATGCCAGACCCGGGCGGCGACAGGGGCTTCCTGGTACTGGATCGTGTGCCGGCGGCCCCCCGTCGTGTAGTACAGCGAGACATTATTCTCCAGTGCGTTTGCCCGCGCGACATAGTAGGTATCGCCGTCCTTCCAACGCCAGACAACGCCGCCAGCTTGATCTTCGCGGCCGGAAACGGGCTTGAACTTCGCCTCCACGAAACCATCGGCGATAGAGACATCTTGCTTCACGCACCAGGGGAAATCTCCGGAGCCCGATTGCTTGAGCACGTTGGCGCCGTCCTGCGCGGTCGGGTCTGTCTCGACGGTCCATTTCGGCGTGCCGCGGCCGGTGACACCCGCCACCCATCCCGCCGGCAACGCACCTTGTTTGTCCTGGTTGAACATAAGCGTTTCTCCAGTTGCCGGCATGGCTGTCAGGAGCATCGATACCATGAGCAGGATCGGTTTCACGGAGCACCTCCTGGGCGATGAGGTAACGGAACGATTTACGCCGGCATCTTCGGCGGCCATCGATGCGTTTCCGCCTGGCAATGCTGGCACCAGGCATACAAGGCGTCGTACATCACCATGCCGTGTCGGAGCATCTCGTGATCGTCGGCGAACACTTGCGAGAGACCCAGTGACATAGCGTAGAGCCCTCCGGATTGCGGGGTGAGATCCAGCTTTGACGTGTCCGCGCCCCGCACAATGCCAGCGAGTTGTTGCAAGGCAGGATCGTTCAGATGGTACTTATCCAGGAACGCGTCGAAGCTGCACAGTTCGCCGACATGCGATAGCTCGACGCCGGGGATGTCATAAGGAACGGCGCCGGTCTCGCCTGCGACTTTCACCACGTCGCCGGTGGGCACATACAGAAATTCCGGCTCGTTGTCGATAAAGCGGGCGATCAGCCAAGGGCAGGCAATGCGGTCGATCTTCGGGCGTTCGCGAGTGATCCATTTCATGACACCACCTCTTTGGGCTGAAGCGGCTTGCCTGCTTCTCGCCAGGCATCGATGCCGCCGTTGAGGTAGCGAACATCGAAGCCACGCCCTCGCAGCCACAGCGCCGTGGAGCGACCAATGTCCAGCCCCTTCATGCAGTACACGAAGAGCGGCTGCGTGGCATCGATCTTGTCGCTCCACTGATCGACGGTCGCTGGGTCATGCCAAGTAGCACCGGCCACCATGTCCGGAGCGACGGCGAAGTCCTCCGCGCGTCGCACGTCGATGACATGCGGCGCGCCACCATCGAGGGCGCTGATGCCCACGCCGAGCGGCACGGCATCGCCCGCCACGGCTGCTCCATAGCGCCGGTAGATGGCATCCCAGCGGATGTTTCGCATGAAGGCATCGACGTAGGCCGCCGCCTTCGCGCCGAAGTCCATCTGGTACGCGTGTTCGTACATATCCAGGGCAAGCACCGGAGTTGCGCCGGCGAGCAGGTTCGTGTGGTCTGCGGCCCAGTGGTTTACGAGCCGACCCTCGCGCGCGGACCATGCCATGATCGCCCAGCCGGACCCACCGCCCATCGCCTTGGCCAGCGCAGTGAACTCGGATCGCCATTGCTCGACGGAGCCGAAGTCGCGCGTCAACGCCACCGAGAGCCCGCACGAGGGCAGCACCCCATCACCGCCGAGCGCATCGAAGTACAGTTCGTGCAGGACAGCAGAATTCGCAGCGACCAGCTCCTCGCGCTTGAGCCCATTGATCAGAAAGCCCTGCGTCGTGCCCCAATCCAGTTCGGCGAGTTGGCCGCGAATGGCGTTCAGACGTTTCACAGCGCCGGTGTAGTTGTTCTCGTAATGGCTGACGATCAGTTTTTCCGAGAGGCCAGTGAGCTTGCCTGGGTCGACGCCCAGCGGCTTCATTTGATAGGTCATGATGGATTCCTTGTTCGTGTGGCTCATGCGCGGAGGAATGGGTAGGCGACCAGGCCGATTAGTGCGGCGCCGACGACGATGACTGGCTCAGGCAACTTCTTGAATTTCCAGAGCAATGCGACCGTGACAAGCGCAAGCAAGACAGTGGGCAGATCGATAATTGAGCGTTTGGCCAGGACGATCACGGCGCCCGTGATGGCCCCGACAGCCGCCGCCGTCACGCCATCGACGAAGGCGATGATGCCGGGGCGCTTCCCGTACTTCTTGAAGTAGGGTGCCGGGATCACGGTGAACAGGTAGCAAGGCAGGAAGGTGCCCAGCGCGGCCACGGACGCCCCCGGCAGGCCGGCAACCAGATAGCCGATGAACCCGACCGTGATCACCACGGGGCCGGGCGTGATCATGGCCACTGCCACTGCGTCGACAAATTGCTTGTCGTTCAACCAATGGTGCTCGGTCACGACGCCGCCGTACAGGAACGGCACGATGGCAAGCCCGGAACCGAAGACGAAGGCGCCGGCTTTGGCAAAGAACACGCCGATCTGCGTCAGCAGCGGCCAATCCACGGTGCTGACGATCCCGCCCACCGTGGGTACTTGCGTCACCGCAAGGGCATTGAGGCCGCCTTGTCGTAGCCACTTCGGTGGCGCGCGCCAGAACCACACCACGATGCCGGCCGCCAGGAACAGCCAGGCGATCTCGGACTCGGTGACCACCGTCACCGTTGCCAGCACCAGGTAGATCACCCACAGCAGCTTGTCCTTGCCCACGCTCTTGTTCGTGAGCTTGTAAGCGCTGATCGCGATGATCCCGATGACCGCCGCACCCACCCCATAGAATACCGACTGCATCCAGGTGAGTCCGCCAAACCGGACGTAAGCCCAACCCAGTGCCACCACCATCAGGAACGAAGGGGTGACGAATGCAATGCCGACCAAGGTCGCCCCGACGATGCGGTAGTGCACATAGCCGAGATAGATGGCGAGCTGCGCGGCCAGCGGCCCGGGTGCCAACTGCGCCAGCGCCAGGCCTTCCTTGTAGTCGGCATCGGTAATCCACTTGCGCGTATCCACCAGGTCCCGGTGCATGTAGCCTGCGAGGGCCACGGGGCCGCCGAAGCCCAGCGTACCCAGGCGCAACATATAGAGCACAAGTTGCCAGAGCGTATAGCTCGGCCGTTCGGCCGCCGGGGCCTGCGGAATGTCGGTTTGCTGCAGGTTGCTCATTGATCTTCCTTGAGATGGGTTTGGTGACGGCTAGCGTTTCCGGTTATTCAAAAAGTGGGCATGCAGGGAATCCAGCACCAAGCCGATTTCGGCCAGCAGCGCATCGTCGTCGGCTAGCCGCTCGCGGGCGCCGGCCAGAATCGCCTCGAACCCGCTCGCTTCAGGGACCGTCGGGCCGCCGACATCCAACGCGTGGACCATTCCCGCCAGACGCTGCAATCCAGTGTCCGCGTCAAGGCCAAAGCTCGCTAGCAGCACTTCGAAGGAAACCTTCTCGCCGACATGGGTGAAGGTCGCCCCGTCGTAGTCAAAGCCCAACGCGTCTGAGGGGCAATCGCCGGGGCTTTCGAGCCACAGGAATCGGGCGTGGGGGTCAATAAAGCGCTGGATTAGCCAGGCGCAAGCCACCCGGTCGACCCAAATATGGCGGCGGGTGGCCCATAGCCGTCCCTGATACTGTGTGGGGTCACGCCGGGCGATTGACCCGGAAGCGAGATGCGGTTCTCCCGGCGACAGGATCGTTTCAACGGCGCCCGTGAAATCTCGCCACTGCGCTTCAGCACGCAAGGACGCCTCGTTGGGAAAGAAGTCGACCTTGCGGATCGCTTCATAAATGCGTCCAAGCCGTCGCAGCAAGCGGTTGAGTTCGGCCTCACTTAGTCCGGAAAGGGTCTGGCGGGCTTCCGAGACAGATGCAAGGAGTTCGGCGTATTCGCTCGCTCGGTCGAACAGTGCGCGATATGCGGCAGCGTCGTCGTCCTCTTGGGGATGCACCGTCAACAGCCATGCTTGGCCGTCCTGCTGCTGCGTTTCGTCGGCCAGCTCGCGGAACTGCTCCACCTGTTCTGCGCGGGCAGGCAGCAGATAGGCTCCGTCGCGCAAGGCGGCTCCGCCTAACGCCTTGAGGGTGCGCCAAATCCGCATGCGTGCAGTCGCGCCCGATGTGGGAAGGCTGACAATCAGCAGGATCCAGGAGTCTTGAGGTGTGGTCATGGAAGGCAGCATAGGGAGACATCGCACAGGTTTCAATGATGTAGAGATCATTACAAAAGTTCGTGCGATTATGGGATTTTGTCCCAGAAATCTTGATGGATCTATCCCTCGAGTGCCGACTGCCAGCGCGCAAAGCCATCGTGGTAGCCGCGCGGCGTGCGCGCCGGTTTTGGCGTGGTAAGTACTTGTCAGTGGGAGAGTAAGGCTGGATCAGATCACGTCTGATGCCATGCTGGGTGCGGCAAAAGGCAATCTGAGTTCCGAACTCTGGCGTTCGGGGTGTTCGCCGGCAAGTCGTCGGCGATCGCGGGCCAGAACCGTCGGACATCGTCAATCGACGCCGGAAACGTACCCTGCGCTATGTTTCTGGAAGTGGCGAGATCCAGGAAATGCTGCATCACAGCATTTCCACTAAAGGCGGACACCCGGCGTACGACAAGCGCACTGAAGGGCGAGTGTTTGCACCACGCGATTGGACGGCCAGTCGACGGCATTCCGCATGAACACGCACCTCGGACCGTACCGCGTGAGGTCGGGGTTCCGTTCGGTTGCGGTACAGACAGTCGCCAACAAGAAGTGCAACCGCTCCACTCCATCGCGTGCTCCCCAGCTTTCATGCTATTCGATCGGCCAGTGGATATATCTTCCATCGCGCCGCACCGAATATGCTTCCAACGGGCTATGCACTAGAGCCACGCAGCTAAAACCACGGAAAAGTGGATATGCGTAGATTCTCGACTTTCTTGTGCCTCGCACTTTCAGCGGGCACCGTGTTTGCCGATGATGTGCCAAAGGTGGATATTCGCGGAGTGATTGTCGTGACCAAGCCTGCTACCCGTGCTCAGGGATTTGACTTTTCTGCCCAACGCATCCGGATGATTCAGCTTCCAAACGGCAAGCAGCGGATTCCCCTAAGGGAGTTCATGCTGACGTACTGCCAGGGGAAATACTCGAACGAGACGTGTGCACGAGGATCAAAAATTCTCAGCATCGACAGTTCGTCGGGCCCGCGTGAGCAGTTGCCGGCGGGCCTCTGATCCAAGGAACGGGCATGGCATCGAACATTCCACGCCCCTACCACATAGCCGTCGATGTGATGGCGGTGGTAATGGGTGCGATTGCGGCTCGGGCAGCCTATGAGAGGCTTGGAGAAGGTCTCACGCCCACCCCTCATGAGGGGTGCCACTGAAAGCGGGTCATTGATCAGTTTCTTCATCGTGATGTTCCTGAACGGTGAGGTCAACGATGCGGTATCCGCATTGGTCTGTGCGCGACTCCTGCTCCTGGAAGCCGAGAATCCGGCGAAGACGATCCATCTCTACATCAACTCGCCCGGTGGGGTCATTACCAGCGGTCTCGCCATGCATGACACCATGCGATGCATGAAGGCGCCGGTGCATACGCTGTGCATGGGAGCCGCGCGCTCCATGGGCTCGTTTCTGCCGATGGCCGATGAGCCAGGCGAAAGGGCGGCGCTCCCCAATGCGAGTCTGCACGCCCATCAGCCGCTGGGCGGTTTTCAAGGGCAGGCCTCGGATTTCCTCATTCATGCCGAGGAGATGCAGCGGACCAAGCGCAGGAATGGGGGCTGATCGACCGCGTTCTCACGCAACGGGAGCTGACATCGTTGCGGTGAGCGAGCGAGCCGAGCTTCCTGGCGCTGGCCGGGGCAGCTTCGATCTTGATGTGGAAGGACGACAGTCGTCATCGCCGCCTGTAAACTGGCGGCATGCCTTGCACTGCCTTGCTTCCCACAGGCATGCCCGCCTTGCGGGCGATCATGGTTGCGCATGTGGGGGTGCCGGCGAGCGAGAAGCGAAGACGGTTACCGCCTGACGACAATTTTCGTGATCCGGGGCTGGCGTACTCCCTCGCGCGCGCAGTTGCGAGGCAGCCTGGCCGCGCGACAGTGGCGCCGCCGGGAACGCATCAGCTACACACTCAACGGAGAGTAGACATCGAAGACATCGCGTTCGGCCTCGGCCTGCTTGTGGGGGGCATCTCCGCAACCGTGGGGAGCGTGCGGCTGCGCTCGGTAATATGGCGCGTGGTGTTGCCAGCCAGCATGGCAATTGCAGCATTTGCCGCTGCGACCATCTGGGGGCGGCCGTACTCTGGCCTTCTGGTTCTATTCGTCAGCGTGGCCACCGGCAGTGGCTATCTGATCGGGATGCTGGCAACGGTTTTTACGCGGCGCGCCATCCATCGAAGGACGGGTTGACGCGCGGCGCTGGCTTGCGAAGCGCCGCCAATCGCCATGGGCAAAGACCAGATAGCCGACCAAGCAGACAGATCAAGCCATGCCAGGCGTTTCATTCTCCATCCGTTTTCTGTTCGCCTGCTGTCTTTTGGTTGCGACAGCCAATCACGTGCGGGCGGATTTTCAACATGGCTTTCTCTGGGACTACGGCTATGGGAATGGCGCGTATTGGGCCAGCCGGGTGTTCTGGGGCGCGCTGACGATTGTCGATCCCTTGGCGGCACTGCTTCTTTTCATCAAACCAAGGGTGGGCATTGCGCTCACCGCGGCGATCATTATTGTCGACGTCGTTCACAACACGTTTTACGTCGCATTGAATCGGCAATGGCTCGAGCCGTTCTATCTTTCGCAGGTGGCGTTCCTTCTGGCGGTGCTGCTGCTCTCGCCTGTGGCGTGGCATCGTATGGCTCGCAGTGATGAATCAAGCCGATATTGATCCGCCGTTCCCCAAACTGCGCTAGCGTGGCCTGCCGCGAGCGCTCGGCTTGATGCTTCCTGCGCGCGGCGCGTCTTTGCCCGCCATGGCGCCGCCGCCGTTCATCTGCTCCATCCACGACAAGGCGTCAACGTACGACAAGAACTGGTGGAGATATTCAGGCGACAGTTCACGCATCAGGCAGAGCGAGCGATGCACGAGGCGGCTCGAATTGAGCGGGCCGGCGTTATCGGGCACCTGCTCAAGCGACTGCCGTAACCGTCGATCGGTGCTGACCCTGGACCAGGTGTCCCGGAAGTAGTCGAGCACCTCCATGTCCGGCAGGGACGCGCGGCGGGGCATGCCAGCAATCGCCGCGGGGGGGGCGCCGCGATCCGACGGCGCCCGGATGGCGAGGTAGTTGACCAGTGCGGCCAGCGGCCCGCGAGGGGGAGCGCCTGGCAATGCCGTGCCGCCGACATCGCCGCTCTTGCCGTCTTTGCAACCGGCGCTTTCAAGATCGCCGGCATAGGCTTCGAGTAGTTTGGCCAGCCTGCCATCCAGGATGTGTCGCGCATCGCCGCTGTGGGCGGCTGCGCGTCGGGCCAGCGCCTCGATGAATCGAAAGCGGACAGGATTCAGGCGATCGGCGCCACGCGCGCGCCATGCGTCGAGCGTGGCAAGGGCGTCGCGGCTTTCGCCACCAATCTCGCCACCAATCTCGCCGCAAATCTCGCCACTGATCTCACCACTAATCACGCGGCTTCCCCGTTTCGTTGGACGGCCTTGGGATCGGCGCGATTTCCACGCGCCGGTTCTTGGCTCGTCCCTCGTCGTTGGCATTCGAGGTCACGGGCTGCTCGGCGCCGAAGGCGGCCGCAAACACCGAGGAGGGCGGCACGCCCTCATCGATCAACGCGCGGGTTACCGTCAGCGCGCGCTGGGCGGACAGCTCCCAGTTGTCGGCAAAGCGGCGGTTGGCCTCGCGCATCTGGCGGTCGTCGGTAAATCCGCTCACCATCAGGATCTCCTCGCGGGCCTGGAGGTAAGCGGACAGCGGCGCGGCCAGGCTCTTCAATACCTCCCGGCCTTCGGGCTGCAGCTGATCGGAGTTGAGGGCAAACAACACGCTGCCCTTGATGCCGATGCGCCCGTTGACCAGCGTCACCCGGCCCGCCGCCAGCGGGCCAGCCAGCGCTTGCTCAAGGGCCTCGCGGCGATGCTTTTCCACCTGCCGCTGCTTGACCTCCTCCTCCAGCCTGGTCGAGAGCTCCAGCTGCACGCCGATGACGCTCACCAGGATCAGCACAAAGGCGCCCAGCAGCACCGACATCAGGTCGCCGAAGACGGCCCAGATCGGCACGGCCGGCTCCACGCCGGCATCGATCTCTTCGCTCATGCCGCTTCAGCGCTGGCGGGCGCCCGCTGTCCTGCGAGATGTTGCAGGTTTTCGACGATCTGCTTTTGCGACAGCATGCTCAGGTCGATGACTTCCCGGGCCTGAGCGACGTAATAGGCAAGCTGTTCGTCGCTACGCGCGACGGACTTGTCCAGTGCGGCTTCGATGCGCTGCAGGTGAGCCACCAGCTTGTCGTTCGACTCGCCGAACAGCTGCACCGCCATGCCGAAGGCTTCGCCCAGGCTTGCCACCTCGACGGCGCTGCCGGTGACCTGCGCGGCGACGGCTTCCAGCTTCCCGGCTTCGGCCTCGACCTTGTCGGTGAACCGGGTGCCAACACGATCCAGCAGATCCGCCGTCGTGCCTACCAGCGCGTCGACGGCCGTGCGCTGCTCGGTGGAGGCATGGTTCACGGCATCGAGCAGGGTTTGCAGCGTTTGCAGCAAGCGGCCGCGCTCCTCCAGCATCGCGTTGTCGCGGACCATGCTGTCGGAGAGCTTCTGGCGCAGTTCGCCAATGACATCGGCGGCTGCCTTGGGGGCTTCCGAAGCGGCTTGCACGAGCTGGGCGATCTCGGCGATGGTGTTGCTGGCGTGCGCCTGCGTCTGGGCCGAGATGTCGCGCGCGGTCTGTGCCAGCGTGTCGCAGACTTCCTGCTGCCGGCTGACGTTGTGCGTGCCTGCCTGCTCCCACTCCTGGCGCAGCGTTGCGGCCATCGCGCCGAGCGTATCGGTCCAGGCCGCCAACCGTTGCTGGTCGCGCGCAGCCAGTTCCGCTTGCAGGTCCGCATGCGACTGGCCCACGGTGCGCACCAGCGACGCCGCGTGTTGCTCGAACGTCGCCGCGGCCGCCGCCAGGGCGTGCTGGTTGTCGCCCGCCAGTTTTTCGCTGACGCGTTCATGCTGGGAGAGCGCATTGTTCCACGCTTGCGACATGCCGCTTGTCGCGCTTTCCAGGCGGGCGGAGACGCTTTCCAGCAGCTTGGGGGCTGCCGAGGCGGCTTGCACGAGCCGGTCGATCTCGGCGACGGTGTTGCTGGCGTGCGCCTGCGTCTGGGCCGAGATGTCGCGCGCGGTTTGTGCCAGCGTGTCGCAGACTTGCTGCTGCCGGCTGGCGTTGTGCGTGCCTGCCTGCTCCCACTCCTGGCGCAGCGTTGCGGCCATCGTGCCGAGCGTATCGGTCCAGGCCGCCAGCCGCAGCTGGTCTCGCGCAGCCAGTTCCGCTTGCAGGTCCGCATGCGACTGGCCCACGGTGCGCACCAGCGACGCCGCGTGTTGCTCGAACGTCGCCGCGGCGGCCGCCAGGGCGTGTTGGTTGTCGCCCGCCAGTTTTTCGCTGACGCGCTCGTGCTGGGAGAGCGCGTTGTTCCATGCTTCCGACATGCCGCTTGTCGCGGTTTCCAGGCGGGCGGAGACGCTTTCCAGCAGTTTGGGGGCCGCCGAGGCGGCTTGCACGAGCCGGTCGATCTCGACGAGGGTGTTGCTGGCGTGTGCTTGCGTCTGGGCGGAAATGTCGCGCACGCTCTGCGCCAGCGTGTCGCAGATTTCCTGCTGCCGGCTCGCGGTGTGCGCGCCCGTCAGTTCCCACTCCTTGCGCAGCGTCGCAGCCAGCGTGCCGAGCGTATCGGCCCAGGCCGCCAGGCGCTGCTGGTCGCGCGCAGCCAGTTCCGCTTGGAGGTCCGCATGCGACTGGCCTACCGTGTGAACGAGTGCCGTCGATTGCTGCTCCAGGCTCGCCGCGGCAGCCGCCAAAGCGAGTTGATTGTCGCCCGCCATTTTCTGGCTGACGCGTTCGTGCTGGGAGAGCGCGTTGTTCCAGGCCGCCGACAGGCTGCCGGTCGTGGCTTCCAGGCGGGTGGAGACGCCCTCCAGCAGGCCTGCTGAGCGTTGCTCGAAGGTGTCGGTGAACCGGGAGAGCGAGGTGCGCAGGTCCTGGGTCAGCGCTTCGCTCGATCGCTGGTGCCCCGCCAGCGCATCGTTCCAGATGCCCGCCACGGTGGTGGTGGTCGCCGCGAAACCGGTCGACAGGCCATCCAGTTGCCGCTGCACGGCCTGCGTGACGGTGTCTTGCAGCGCGGCTGTCCCGCGCGCGAGGCTCGCCATGGTGGCCTCTACCGCCGGCTGGAGCGCCGCACCGGCGGCGCGGGCGCTATCGGCGACGCTCTCTTTCAAGGATTGCTCCACCGAGGAAGCCAGGCGGGTGTACGCGGCCTCGGCTTTGCCGTGGAAAGCATCCTGGCTGGCGAGCTGGCGCTCGTGCAAGGCCAGGCTTTGTTGTTCCATGGCCGCCATCATGGCCTGCAGCCGATCGACCAAGGTGGGCATCACCTCGGCCTGCCGCTGCAGGAGCTTGAAGGTTTCCTCGCGCTGGTGGGGCAGCGAGTAGATGCGCAATGTCGTTGCGATCCTGGCGTCGAGCCTCTGCGCCGCTTGCGTGCGCTCGCGGCGGCACAACGTCGAAAGCAGCCCCAGCATCGCGGAGGTGGCCACGCCCGCGACTGAAGTGCCGAATGCAAATCCCAGGCCCTTGACCGGCGCGGCCAGCGAGGCGCGGATGGCCTGCAAGTCCGTGGCGCTTTCCAGCGCCATGCCGGTGCCTTTCAGGGTGGCCACCATGCCCAGGAACGTACCCAGCATGCCCAGCAACACCAGCAAGCCCACCAGATACGGCGTGAGCGACGGCCCCGGCAAGCCCACGCGCTCGCCTTCGATGCGCAGGCGCGCCGCATTGCGCAGGCTCGCAGGCAATAGCGCCAGCCAGGCATCCAGGCTGGCCGGCGGCTCGGACAGGCCATCTATGGCCCGCGCCAGGGTGGACGTGGCCAGGTGATAGCGCCGCAGCTCGAGCGCGCCTGCCACGTAGCAGGCGCCAATCAGCATGGTGACAGCCAGCGCCAGGGTGTTCGAGCCGGCGTAGCCGACACCGATCCAGCACACCGCGGCCAGACCGGCCAGAAAAACAGCGAAATTAAGATATCTGGACATGGCGTCCTGTTAGCTGGAGCGAAGGGCGGCAAGCAGCCCTTCGACCGGTTGAAAACGAATATCCAGTTCGGCAAGCAGTACGCTTCGCATATCCCTGCGGAACACGTCCAGCCATGCGCCGGACGTGACCGCCGCGGGCTCGCCCGAGGCCTGGGCGTCGGCCAGCGCTACCTGCTCGGCCTGGCGCAAGCGCGCGAAGTGACCTTCCAGCAATGCCGGCACGCCACCAAGCAGGCTGCGCTCGCGCGCACCCAGTGCCCCCTCCATGACGGCATCCACCGCTGCGAGCTGCGACAGGGCGGGTGTCCTGGCGGCCAGCATCGCCCGCAGGCGGCCGCGCAAGCTGCCGATATCGGTCTCCATCGCCTGCTGCATCGCGAGATAACGCTGACGATAAGTCGCGTAATCGACCGCTGCATCCATGGAATCTCCCTGGGCAGGCGCTTGCGGTTGCCCGCGCCGCTTGGCGGAGGCAACAGCGCTATCGCCTGCGATGGCATTGGCCAGCGCGGTTCGCACGCGGTCGCACGCCAGCGCCTCGGCGCTGCCGAGGGCGCGCGCGCCGGGGGCTACCGACGGCGGGTTGCCGTTCAGGGCCGTGGACAGCCCGATGGCATCGGCCCAGCCGAGCCACTGGCTCAGTCGGTCCGAGAGCGATTGTCTGGGTTCGGGAACATCGACGTCCGCAAGGCGCGCAAGCAAGCGAATGAGCGTCGGGCCGCTGCAACCTGTGTGCTGTGGAGCTTGCACCATACCGGCTGAATCAAAAACCCTGCAGTTTACACGCCGGCGAGGGGTGGACCTACCGCATTTCGCTTTGAATTGCGAATACCCACGCAGAGTCGCATCGGAATCACATGCCGCGAGATTTTTCGGCCGGAACAGAGATGGAAACTTTCGCGATTAAGGGGTTGCCGAGCAGGGTCGATTAGTCCATAATGCAGTCCATTGATTCGGCTGGGACTCAAAAAATTCCTTAAAAATCAATGGGTTAGAGTGATTTTTGGTGGTAAGAATAAAGCAGTAAGGTAGTAAAGCAACGCGTAATCGTTGCCCATGTGGCTCAGTGGTAGAGCACTCCCTTGGTAAGGGAGAGGTCGGCAGTTCGATCCTGCCCATGGGCACCATGTCTTTTCCCCATGTCCCCAGGTTCGCGTTCTTCGCGCGGGCTCATCAAGCTAGCTGGCGCCGACAAGCTGTCCCTCCCGGCCCACGCCACTTTCGCCAATGCGGAATCCCCGCACCGGCTGCCTGCAAGTTTCACATTTCACGTTTCAGGTTTCAGCTTCCCCCGAACATAAAGCTCGACACGGTGATGCCGCCGGCGAAGTCGTCTTCGTGGTAGACGCGCGTGGCAATGTCGTCTTCGGCCGCGCCCACGGCTACCATCAATGGCAACAAGTGCTCTTCTCGCGGATGGGCCTGCCGGGCGGCGGGCGCGCTTTCCCAGCCCGTTAGCGCGGCAGTGCGCTGCGCTGGGGTGGTTGTCGTCAGCGCTTGCTGGAGCCAGGCATCGAATGCGGCCGATGGCGCTTTCCCGGCGGGGCCGAATGCGCGCAGGTTGTGATAGCTCAGCCCGCTGCCCACGATGAGGATGCCTTCGTGGCGCAGCGGCGCCAGCGCGCGACCGAGTGCCAGATGCGTTTGCGGATCGAGCCCGCGCTTGAGCGAGAGCTGCACGGTCGGCATATCGGCGTCGGGATAGATGGCGGCCATCGGCGCAAACATGCCATGGTCGAAGCCGCGCAGCGGATCGAGCCGCGCGGCCAGGCCGGCGTCCTCGAGCAAGCCTTGCACGCGCGCGGCGAGCTGCGGTGCGCCCGGTGCCGCGTACTGAATCTGGTAGGTGTAATCCGGGAAGCCGTAGTAGTCATAGATCATGGGCGGCTTCGGGTTGGCCATGACCGTGAATTCCGGCTCTTCCCAGTGCGCTGAAATCATCAGGACGGCCTTGGGTGCAATGCCTGTGCGTTGCACCAGCTGGGGCATCTGCTGCAGCGCGGCCTTGAGCTTGTCGTAGCGGCCGCCCATCTGGTCTTCCATCCAGGGCCAGGGCCCGCCGCCATGCGAGATGAAGAATGTGGGGAGTGCAGGCGTTGTCATCCGGGCGTCTCCTGTTGCCGTGGTGTCAGTGTGGGTGGCGCTGCCCGGCGGCGTAGCCGAGCAGGCCGGACAAATCGCGCGCGGCGCGCTTGACCTCGCGCTCCACGCGTTCGCGAAGATCAGGCGCGCGCTCGAAACGGATGTCCGGGCCGGCGACGCTGATGGCAGCCACGGTGGCGCCGCTGGCGTCGAACACGGGCGCCGCGCAAGAGTCGATGCCGGGCTCGAACGCCGAGAAGCTCCAGGCGCAGCCCCGCTCGCGGTCGGCGGCGAGGATGTCGCCCAGGCGGGCATACGTGGCCGGGCTTTGCCCGGTGACGGTCGTCAGCGGTTCCTCGCCGAGCCTCTCGCGCAGCGTGTCTTCCGGCAGGCCGGCAATCAGCATGCGGCCGGGCGTGGTGAGGTGCGCCGGCACCCGGCTGCCAACCTGGATATTGCTGACCAGCGAGGTCTGCGGCATATCGCGCAGCAGGTAGAGCACGTCGCCGCCATCCAGCACGCCGAGATAGGCGGAGAGCTGCAGCGATTCGCTCAGGGCAGCCAGCACGCGCCGCGCAAAGACGGTGAGATCCTTGCCTGCCAGCACCTTTGCGCCCAGCTTGAGCAGAGCGAAGCCTGCCTGGTGGCCGCCCTGCGGCAGCCGCTCCACCATGCCTTCGTGCTCCAGCGTGGCGAGCAGGCGCATTACGGTGACGCGGTTCACGTCGATGCGCCGGCCGACTTCGCTCAGGTTGGTGGTGGAGCCGCCTTCCGCGATAAAGCGCAGCAGCCGCATGGCGCGGATCACCGGGCTGACCAGTTGCGTCTTGTCTTCGTCGCCGCCGTCGGCGAGATCGGCGGCATTGCTTGCGGCGGGCACGGGCTGGTTCAGCCTGGGGTTTTTGCTCATCGGTTCCGTGGAAGGGTGGGCGGCGAGGTCAGCCTGCGGACTTGGTGCTTAGCCGAGGGCTACCTGCCAGGCGTTGTAATCGTACACCCAGTCCGCGTTGCCGCCCTCCTTGAGCCAGGCGTTGCTGCGCGAGCCGATCTGGATGCGGCTGGTGCGCTCAAAGCGCGCAGCCCGGTAGCGTGCGAGCGCGCCGGGGATGTCGTCGCCATTGGCTTCGGCCAGGCACCGCGCCAGTACCACGCCATCCTCGATGGCCATGCCGGCGCCTTGCGCCATGAAGGGCATCATCGGGTGGCAGGCGTCGCCCATCAGCGCAACGTTGCCGGCCGACCAGGCAGGCAGCGGGTCGCGCACGTAGAGGGCGGAGATCAATACGTCGTCGCAGGCATCAAGCAGCGCACGCGCTTCGGCATGGAAGCCAGCGTAGGCTGCGCGCACGTCTTCCACGCGGCCCGGCGTGGTCCAGGATTCGTTGCGCCAGGCTTCCTGCGCCACCGTGGCGAAGATAAAGATCTCGCGCCCGCGGTTGAGGGGGAAGGTGACGATCTGCGAGGTCGCCTCCGGGCCCCACCACTTGGTGAAGGCCTGCAGGTTCGGCACGCCGGCAAGGCGCTCGGCGGGCACCACCGCGCGGTAAGCCACCACGCCGGTGAAGACCGGATGCTCGGGCCCGAACAGCGCGGTGCGCACGGCCGAGTGGATGCCGTCGGCACCGATCAGCACATCCACGTCTTCCTGCGTGCCATCGGCGAAATGCAGCGTGGCACCGGCGGCATGCCGCTCGATCTGCGTCGCCTTCTTGCCAAGCTTGACGCAGGCCGCCGGCAGGGCGGCTTCGAGCGCGGTCATCAGGTCGCCGCGGTGCATGGTGAGTTGCGGCGCGCCGTAGCGGATCTGCGCCTCGTCGGACATGGTCAGCCGCGAGGTCTCCTCGCCGGTGTTCCACACCCGGCTGATGCGGTGGCTGGGCCGCGCGGCGGTCTCGCGCAATGCCTCGCCCACGCCCAGCCCATCCAGCGCGCGCACGGCATTGGGCGTGAGGTTGATGTCCGCGCCGACCCGCGCGAAGCGCGAGGCTTGCTCGAACACCACCACGTCCTTGCCGAGCTTGCGCAGCGCAATCGCCGCAGCGAGTCCGCCGATGCCGGCGCCGTTGATGCCAATCTTTTGTGAAGCCATGGTGCTTGTTCCTCTGGAGTCGCCTTGATGTGGGCCCGGGTGTGCGCCTCGCTGCTCAGCGGCTACGCTTGCCGGCATGAATGTTCAAATATGAACGTAGTGTTCATAAAAGAATATAAAGGCCAGGTGGGGATGTCAATCCGAGGGTTTACGCGGGGGAGCGAGAAAAGAGGCCGCATTGGGGCCTCAGGGGGGATGTGGAGCAGGGACGCCAGGATGGGTGTTGAATACAGGATCGTCGTTGACCTGCCGTCAGACGTCAGACGTCAGAAGGCAGAAGACATCGCCGAGAAGATTCTCGGCCGTGCGGGAGGCAGGGCAGGCAAGAAGAGTTCCTCCGGTTTTGATTTCAGGTCGCCAGCGCTTCCAGGCGGAGATGGAAAGCGTGCTGCCCCGGCAGCGCCTGTTCAGCCAGTATGGTCTGGCGAGTCCGGTGCTGGCAAAAAAGCAGTCGTTGGCGCTGCAGGCGAGCAGTCCGTCCTGAGCGCGCAAAGCGCGCCAGGAAAGGCGCGAAACGAGAGAGAAACCGGCTTGAGTCGAATCATCTCTCTCGCATGACGAAAACCCAGGTCATTGTGGCCGGACTACGCGCGTTCACGCGTAGTCCCACGACTGTCTGCTCGCTGCCGGAAGGCCGCCCATCCGGGCAGGATAGGCGAGACCCCATGGCACGGGATTCTATTTACATAGCCTCGAAGCAGTAAGTGCAGATCTTGTTCCCATCGGGGTCTCGCACGTAGGCCGCGTATGACGTCGGGGTAAAGTTTCGCGGACCAGGTTGTCCTTCGTCCTTGGCCCCGAGCTTGAGGGCGGCCTGATGGAATTCATGAACCGCGGCACGGGTCGGCGCGGCAAAGCTGACGGTGCCGCCGTTGGCGTATGTCGACGGTAGCCCATTGCCGGGCTTTGTGACCATGAATTCAGGACCCTCGATACCCCAGAGCGAGGCCGTATCCATGCTCATGACTCGCTTGATTCCGAGTGTCCCCAGTACCTCATCGTAGAAGGCGCGTGCGCGGTCCAGATCGTTGGTCCCAACTACAACGTGCGTAAAAATGGTCATTTCCAATGCTTCCGTGGTTGTCAAAAAGAAGAGTTGTATCTGGCGAGCCTGGACTGCGGCACACCCTATTGCTTCAAAGATCGCTCCCGCATGGCGGGCATTCAGTACAGCACGACCGAGCGGATCGACTCGCCGCGCTTCATCAGGTCGAAGCCCTCGTTGATGCGCTCCAGCGGCAGGGTGTGGGTGATCAGGTCGTCGATGTTGAGCTTGCCCTCCATGTACCAGTCGACGATCCTGGGCACATCGGTGCGCCCGCGCGCGCCGCCGAAGGCCGATCCCTTCCATTCGCGCCCGGTCACCAGCTGGAACGGG